>NZ_CP054139.1:302204-604409 GCF_013283875.1 Mucilaginibacter mali | reverse complement strand
AGGCTCGGCCCACGAAGCAGAGTACACCTGTTATCTAATTTATGACGTTGGTTTTATATCAAGAGAAATTTACGAAAGTATAAGTAAAGATATTATTGAAGTAAAAGCAATGTTAATTGGTTTTATAAAGTTTTTAAGAGGCGAATGAACCTTTAACCTTTCGCCTTTTACCTTTCACCTTAAAAGAAAATGAAACTATTCGACGTATATCCAATAAACAACATCAACATCACTAAAGGTGTTGGCAGTTTGGTTTATGATGGTAAAGGCCAGGAATATTTAGACCTTTACGGCGGCCATGCCGTAATATCTATCGGCCATACTAACCCGCATTATGTAAAAAGGCTGGAAGACCAGCTGCATAAGATCGGGTTCTACTCCAACTCTATTGAGATCCCTTTGCAAACCGAACTGGCCGAAAAACTGGGCCACGTAAGCGGTAAAGAAGACTACCAGCTGTTCCTGTGCAACTCGGGTGCCGAGGCTAACGAGAACGCGCTGAAACTGGCATCTTTCTACAACGGCCGCAAAAAGGTGATCGCGTTTAAGGGCGCTTTCCATGGCCGTACATCGCTCGCTGTTTCGGCTACCGATAATCCAAAGATCATTGCCCCGGTAAACGAGACCGATAACATCATCTTTTTACCTTTTAACGACGAGGCCGCTTTAGCGCAGGCTTTCGCCGAAAATGAGATCTCATCGGTGATCATCGAAGGTATCCAGGGTGTTGGCGGTATCCGTGTAGCATCGGAGAGCTTTTTGAAAAAGATACGTTCGCTTTGCGATGCACATAACGCCGTATTTATTGCCGATTCGGTGCAATGCGGTTATGGCAGGTCGGGCAAGTTCTTCTCGCACGATTTTGCCGGTGTAGATGCCGACATTTACAGCATGGCCAAGGGCATTGGCAATGGCTTCCCGATGGGGGCTATCATTATTTCGCCAAAAATTAAGCCTGTTTATTACATGCTGGGTACTACCTTTGGCGGTAACCACCTGGCTTGCGCCGCTGGCTTGGCCGTATTGGAAGTAATGGCACAGGATAACCTGATCCAAAACGCTGCCGAAGTTGGCGGTTACCTGATAGATGAATTAAAGAAGTTCAAGCAGGTAAGCGAAGTGCGCGGCCGTGGCCTGATGATCGGTATCGAGTTGCCTGCCGAACTGGCGGATGTGAAAAAAAACTTGCTGTTCAAACACCACATCTTCACAGGTGAAGCTAAACCGAACGTGATCCGTTTGCTGCCCGCGCTGAATTTGACCAAAGCTTATGCCGATAGATTTTTAGAGGCATTTGCTAAGGAGGTGAACTAAAGCCCCCCTACCCCCTGAAGGGGGAGTAAGAGGCGAGTTACTATAACACAACTTGTCATTTCGACCAACGGGAGAAATCTTATACGTGCGACTTATCAACCGTATAAGATTTCTCACTATCGTTCGAAATGACATATGATACGAATAATTAAAGGGCTACTATGAAACTATTTTCTTCTGTTAACGACGTTGCCGATATCAACGCATTAGCTGCCGAAGCTTTAAAATTAAAAGCTGATCCGTATGCATTTCAGCATTTGGGTAAGAACAAAACTTTGGCGTTGGTTTTCCTTAACCCAAGCTTGCGTACCCGTATGAGTACCCAAAAGGCTGCCCTAAATTTGGGTATGAACGTAATGGTGCTCAATATAGATAAAGAAGGCTGGGCGCTGGAATTGCAGGATAATGTGGTAATGAACGGTACAACTGTCGAGCACATCCGCGAAGCTGCCGGTGTAATGGGCCAGTATGCCGATATCATTGGCTTGCGTTCGTTCCCGGGCTTGAAGAACCGTGAGGAAGATTATAGCGAAATGATCTTTAATAAGTTCGTGAAGTTTTGCGGTAAACCGGTGGTAAGTTTGGAGTCAGCTACGCGCCACCCGCTGCAATCGCTGGCCGACCTGGTGACCATTGAAGAACTGAAGAGCCGTCCGCGCCCTAAAGTGGTGCTTACCTGGGCCCCGCACGTAAAACCGCTGCCGCAGGCCGTACCAAACTCCTTCGCCGAGTGGATGTGCAAGGCCAATGTTGATTTCACCATCGCCCACCCTGCCGGTTACGAACTATCGGAAGAGTTTACCCAAGGCGCTACCATTACCCACAACCAGCAGGAAGCACTGGCCGATGCCGATTTTGTGTACGTAAAGAACTGGTCGGCTTACGAACCTTATGGCAAAATGCCCGCCGTTACCGAAGACTGGCTGCTGAAGAACGATAGCCTGAAAGATACCAATAACGCCAAAGTAATGCACTGCCTGCCCGTACGCCGCAACCTTGAACTAAGCGACGAGATACTGGACGGCCCGCACTCGGCCGTAGTGCACGAGGCCGGCAACCGCGTTTGGGCCGCACAGGCGGTGCTAAAGCAGATGCTGGAAGCGATGTAAATACACTAAAAGCAGAAGGCCGGGCATAACGCCCGGCCTTTCTACTATCACTTATCACTGATCGAAGTTTAGTAGATAACTTCGATCCACAATAAGGCAAGCATCCTGCTTGCGTTTTAAATCGTCTGAAGCTGCAAGCTTCGATAATTTTAGGTCCAGGTTACGCTGCGCTAAACTTGGACCAGTATCTTGTTTTTTAATGCTTATCTCCCTTATTGATCATCTGCTTACTCAAGATCATCATTTTAAGCCTGCGGCGTTTCAACGACAGGTTGGTATAAGCCCGCTCGTTTTCATCGGCCTGGTATTGGTAGCTTTTTAAAACGTCTTTATAACTGAGAGTCCCCACCGGTTGTTGCGATTCGGCTTCTTCTACTTGTAAGGTTTCCAATCCTGTTTTGGCCATTAATTCTACGGCTTTACGCAGGCTGTCGGTAGTTTTAATATGATAGTCGGCTTTGATGATGTCCGCCGGTTTTTTTGTGCTCATTACATCAGCCACCTTCAGTTTTTGTAATGGGTCGGCTTCATAGGTGTCGGGGGTATAAACGCCGCGGCGGGCTATTTTTTCGGTCATGATGGTGTTTTCCATCAAAAAGAACGATACCAGGTACGATGCCGTGCATGCACCCAACAGGGGTAACAAAGCGTGCGATTGCAGCGTAGCCTCCAGCGCGAAGGTGATACTGGTTAAATAAGCCCTTGATGCCCCGGCAAACATAGCCGACATACCGATCAGCGCGGCCATCGGGATGCTCAGGCCGCAGTCAGGGAAAAATTGAAGCAGCAGGGTGCCGGCAATAGCGCCGGATGCTCCGCCGATGGTTAGTAATGGCGCCAGCGTTCCGCCTGATGTGCCGCTACCTAAAGCAATAGCCCATGACAGGAACTTAAAGAAACACAGGGTCAGTATCAATGTAAGCGGCCATGTACCCGACAGCACGCCGGTGATATTATCGTACCCAACACCCAGTGTATGCGGCGCAAAGAAGCCGATAATGCCTACCGCCAGGCCGCCGATAGCGGGCCACCACATCCAATGGATGGGCAATTCTTCAAACATGTCCTCTATCCAGTAAACAATTTTGGTGAGGCCCATGGCTATAAAGCCAATTGCTACGCCAATCAAACTGTAGATGGCCAGCGCACCGTTTGATGGTATGGCCACATCGGGCATAGGGAACACCGGTCCACTCTCGAACAATAAGTGGTGCCCCGCCGCCCCGGTAATACAGGCCAGCGCCACCGGCAGTATCGACCATGGCGAAAACTCGAATAACAGCAACTCTATCGCCAAAAATACAGCCGCTATGGGCGTACCGAAAATAGCCGACATGCCCGCCGTCGCGCCTGCCGCTAAGATCACCTTGCGTTCGTTAGCGGTAATTTTGAATAGCTGCCCGATGGTGGACCCTAAAGCGCCACCTGTGGCTATGATAGGCCCCTCTGCGCCGAACGGACCGCCGGTACCGATGGCTATAGCCGATGATATGGGTTTAAGAAAGGTAATGGCGGGCTTGATCTTGCTTTTATTGGTCAGGATCTGCTCCATGGCCTCAGGGATACCGTGGCCACGGATGGCCTTTGAGCCGTACAACGCCATAATACCCACCAAAATACCGCCGATGGCCGGAATGATCATCACCCAATACCCCAAATGATTATAAGCAGGGCTGTGAAATGCCAGGCTAAAGCTGCCATAAAAAGCCAGGTTGGTAACCAGGTTAATAAGGCTAACTAATATGCGGGCGATAAAACTAACCGCTATCGCTACCGATACGGAAATAACAGATATCCTGATCAGGCGTTTTTTTTGTATGACACGCCTGTCGCCCTCGTCGGGCATTTCGGAGGCTAAAATGGGGGATACAGGTATAGAATTTACGGCGGCAGTTTGTTTCATCGCTTATATCATATAAATTATGGCGCAAAGGTAAGGTTAATTGTCATTTATATGATATAAATCATATAAATGTTTTTATTTAATTCATATTAATGATTTTTGTATGATATAAATCATGATATGGATTAAATGAATTAATGCTAACTTGTGCCGCCGTCTCCCCCACGGGTAAATTTATGACCGATAAAAAAGTAACCGATTGCGATTTAAACAGCTGCTTTTTATGCCGCCTTTGTTTAAAGGACTGGCTGCCGGCAGTGACCGCCAACAAAACCACGCTGAGCGTTAAAAAAGGACAGCTGCTTTTTAAAGAGGGCGATGAGGCGACCGGCATTTACTTTGTAAACTCGGGCATTGTAAAGGTGCATAAACGCTGGGATGCCGATAAGGAGCTGATCATCCGCTTTGCCAAACAAGGTGGGATGCTTGGGATCATGAGTCTGGGCGAGAACCTCACCTACCCCGTCAGCGCCACGGTGCTGGAAAGCGGAGCGGTTTGTTATATTAGTTCTGATTTCCTGGAATCGACCCTGAAGGTAAATAACGAACTGACCTACCAGTTGCTATTGTTCTTCGCCGCCGAACTGCGCGAATCGGAAAAGCGGATGCGCAACCTGGCCCACATGCCCGTTAAAGGCCGCATAGCACAGGCGCTTATCAACCTGCAAAAGCAATTCGGGCTGAATGAAGAAGGTTATATCCATATCGAACTCACCCGGCAGGACCTGGCCTCATTTGCCGGCGCTACCTACGAAACCGTTTTCCGCATGCTGAGCGAAATGCAAAAAGATGGACTGATCGGGACGAACGGGAAATATATCCGAATTACCGATGAGGTGAAATTGATGGGGTTGCTGGAGGAGTAAGATATGTCGCCAGTTCAAGCGTCTGCGCTTGAACTTATTCCTAATTAAGCGTCCACGCTTAATTTTTAACGTGAGCGTAGACGCTCACATTAGCTTGCGGTCAAGCGTGGACGCTTGACCGGGCGTAAGAGATTATGTCAATAGCCGAGCTTCCCCTTTTTATAAAGTACATAGCTGCCTATAATACATACAATTAAAAAGCCAATTGCAGATAACGCTACGGGCTCCGCTCCACCATCTACTTTATAATATAGTTTACTGTCTTTTTCGATGTAGCCAGCATCACGGTCAACTCCTTCCTCAGCGTTTGTCTCGCCCAAAAAAGATAAGTCGATCATGCGATCCAAGTATACAGTTATCTCATCACCTACCCGTAGCTTATCAAAGTGTTGCTGCCTTGCAGAGTCGTCTAAAAAAACCTCAAATACTTTTGGGTACCCACTGATGGCTATGTAACGGAACTTATCAAAATCGCGCCGGGGGTATTCCTTATATTTCTTATCTATAAAAGTTATTTTACCAATTATTGGCAGCAATTTTTCTTTAGGTAAAATGCTATGATAATACAGGTAAACAAAAAGTACAACGAACGCTGTAAATATAACAACCAGCGCCCTGAATGATTGAAGTAGTACGTGGGGTATATGCATTAGCTGTGTTAAGGTATTACAAGATAATGAACATTATAAATTTTTATAGGTGTTGAATCCTGTTTTAATTCGTCTAAACACTTAAAAAGCTTTTTTATGCCTTATACTTGAGTAAATAAAACTTCCCAACCCTTACACCGTTTATTACTTATTACAACCTACGCAACATGGCTTTTATTGATTATTACAAAACTTTAGGTGTAGATAAAAAGGCCGATGAAAAGACCATTAAAGCCGCTTACCGCAAGCTGGCCCGCAAACTACACCCCGATCTTAACCCCAACGACCCCGAAGCCAGCAAGAAATTTCAACAACTGAACGAGGCTAACGAGGTATTGAGCGACCCTGAGAAACGCAAAAAATATGACCAGTACGGCGAGAACTGGCAACATGCCGATCAGTATGAGCAGGCCCGGCAACAGCAACGCTCGGCTTACGGCAATCCGGGCGGCGGGTACCAGTCGAGCGGGTTTGAGGGATTTGGCGGCGATGCCGATTTTTCGGAGTTCTTTAACTCGATGTTCGGCGGGGCGGCGGCAGGTGGCGGTGGTGGCCGGCAGGGGATCTATCGCGGCCAGGATTTTAATGCCGAACTGCAATTAAGCCTGCGCGATATTGCCGAAACACATAAACGCACACTCACCGTTAACGGTAAACAGATCCGCATGACCATCCCCGGCGGGGTAGAGAACGGGCAGACCATCAAAATTGCCGGTCACGGCGGCCCGGGGCGTAACAATGGCCCGGCAGGCGACCTGTTTATCAAGTTCATCATCCCTAACGATCCCGACTTTAAACGCAGCGGGGCCGATCTGTACCGGACGATAAAGGTAGATCTGTATACGGCGGTACTTGGCGGCGAGATCACTGCCGATACGCTGAACGGAAAGGTGAAGCTGAAGCTAAAGCCCGAAACCCAGCAGGGCGCCAAAGTAAAGCTGAAGGGCAAAGGGCTACCGGTTTATAAAAAAGCCGATCAGTTTGGAGACCTGTATCTTACCTACGATATCCAGGTCCCCGAAAACCTGACCGATAAACAACGCGAATTATTTGAAGAACTGGCTAAAACCGTTAAACATTAAAGCCATGGCAACAGTAAACTTAATATCTGCCGATGAGGTATGCATCCATCATCAACTGGAAACCACTTTTATACACGACCTGGAACACGAAGGCCTGATCCACATCAGCATAGTTGATAAAAAAACCTTTATCCCTGCCGACGAACTGCCCCGGCTGGAGAAAATGATACACCTGTACCGCGACCTGGATATCAATGTACCCGGCATCGCTTCGATAGATCACCTGCTGCAACAGGTGGATGCGCTGCACAGCGAGTTGTGGGCTTTGCGCAACAGGCTGCGGTTGTATGAGGGGGAGTAGGGAGTAGCCAATGAGCGCGAGCCTTCATAATGGCGAATTAGGACAAAGTCAGCTGCACACAAAAAAGGCGACGACCATTACAGCCGCCGCCAATCATTCTCCAACCTTAAACAATTAATTATTTTAACACAGCTGTACTGTAAATATGATATTCGCCGGGGGCAAGGGTGATATTATAGGGCAGTGTTACGTTGATTGTACCACCGCTCATATAATCGTACCAGGTGCCGCCCGCAGGGAAAAGGACCGATGTGGTTTGCGCGTTCACATCAAAATTGCCTACTACCATAACGTTAACACCGGTACCGGTAAGTAATGCATATTTCACCGCTCCTGCCGAGTTATAAGTAATGGTTGAGGTAGTAAACACCGGGTTATTGATCTTCATGCGGATCAGCTTACCAAATTTGGCGTACAGGCCACGGCGCTGAGTGTCGTTGTTATAATCCCATTTAATCGGTTTCTCGCCGGTACGGCCGTTAAAATCTATGTTGATATCGTAACCCTCTTCGCCAAACTGCCATATCATTTTAGGTCCGGGTGATGTGAGCAGGAATGCCGCGGCAAGTTCCTGGCGGGCAAGGCCGGTGGAGATAGTCTTCACGTTATAACCGTTTGAAGTGCCCGCATTGCCGTATTGCTCATTCTTATACATCATGCGCTCCTCATCGTGGCTTTCCATATAGCCCACGTTGTAATCGGGCGCGGTGAAGCCGGCGTGGTTGGTATAGTACAGGCGCGAGAAATTTGATGTAGACACATAACCCATGGATGCCTCCATAAAGTTATTGTTCACGTTATTCCACATCATCATGCCGTTATCGGCCAGCTCCTTTTCTTCCTGATCTACCGCGAAATGTTCCAGTATCACGTAAAAGTTATTCGGGTCTATGCTTTTAATAAAGCTATTGTATTCCTTCCATATCGCTACCCTGCTGGCATCGTAAGCAGCAAAGGTGCCATCGTCGGTACTTACTTTTTGGGTAAAGCCTTTCGAAAGGTCGAACCGGTAACCGTCTATCTTATACTCCTGCATCCAAAACTTCATTACATTTTTGGCGAAGTATTTGGTAGCCGCGCTCTCATGGTTAAAATCGTACCCTACGTTATAGGGGTGGGTAGGATTAACGTTAAACCACGGACTATTACTTGTCGGCTTCTGTGTACCCTGGTCAAAATACAATTGCACCATTGGCGATTGCCCGAATGAGTGGTTCAATACCATATCCAGTATCACAGCCATACCGTGCGAGTGGCATTCGTCTATCAGCGCCTTCAAATCGTTCTTGGTGCCATAATATTTATCTGGCGCGAAGTAGAACGACGGGTTATATCCCCACGATGAATTGCCTTCAAATTCGTTCACCGGCATCAACTCTACCGCGTTCACGCCCAGGTTGCTCAAGTAGTTAAGGGTATCTTTAATGGTTTTATAGCTGTGGGTAGCCACAAAATCGCGCACGTGTAATTCGTATATCACCAGGTTCTTTTTATCCGGGCGGGTAAAGGTGGTATTCTTCCAGGTGTAGGCGGTTTGGTTGGCCTGCATTACACTTACATTACCCGTTTGCCCTGTAGGATAAGCCTTCAGATTAGGATATACCGAGGCAGTGATGTATTTATCATTATCCGGGTCCAGTATCTTCTCGCAGTAAGGGTCGGCTACCTTCAGGCTGCCGTTCACCAAAAACTGGTAGGCATATTCCTTATTGGCGTCCAGTCCATCTACCTGTATCCACCAGTTTTTGCCATCGGTGGTATTATTCATAGTAGTTGGTTGCCAATTGTTGAACTCTCCAATTACCGCTACCGATGTTTTACCCGGAGCGTATAAGTTAAATATGGCCGATGTGCCGTTATTTATAAACGTAACGCCATCCTTAGTACCCGATGGCAGATCCTTACCATTAGGGTTTGTGGTGGTACCATCGCCGCCGTTATCGGGCGTTGGGTCTATACTTTTCTTGCCGCATCCCGCGATCAACAACAGCACTGTAGCTATGAGCAATAAAGATGTTCTTTTCATGGTAGTAGTTAATTAGTCTTTAGCAACTTTTAATTTTTTAATGCGGATATCACCGTTATCCTGCACGTACAGTACCGATACCGCCGCGCAAAGCATGAACAAGCCTGCCAGCACGATAGCATAGATAGACTGTCCGCCGAAAATGCTTTTCACGATCCAGCCACCAAAAAAGCCGTTTATAATTTGCGGTATGGTGATGAACAGGTTGAAGATGCCCATGTAAACCCCCATCTTTTTAGCCGGGATAGAGCCCGAAAGGATAGCATAAGGCATAGCCAGGATACTGCCCCAGGCCAGGCCGATACCTATCATTGGGATAACCAGCAGGGTATGATCCTGAATGAAGAATATCGATACTAAACTCACACCACCCGCTATCAGCGAAAAGGCGTGGGCTGCTTTGCGACTTATTTTGCGGGCAATGGCAGGCAGCATCAGCGCGTAAATGGCCGACACCCCGTTGTAGATACCAAAGCAGGTGCTTACCCAGTTACCGGCATCAGCAAAGGCGGCCGATGTGGTATCGCCGGCTTTTACGTGGTAAATATGTTCGGCCACGGCGGGCGACATGAACACCCACATACTGAACAGCGCGAACCACGAGAAGAATTGCACCAAACCCAACTGGCGCATGGTTTGCGGAATGTGGGCCAGGTCTTTAAAAATGGTTAGCAGGCCCGCGTGTTGTTCTTCCGGTTCATCGTGCGAGAACTGGTTGTAAACTTCGGGCGGATATTCTTTAGTAGTAAAAATGGTATACAGCAGGCTACCTATCATAACTATAGCGCCCACATAAAATGCCCACAGCAGGTTATCAGGTACCTGGCCTTTAGGGGCGGTTTTAGCTACATGCAGGTAATTGGTCAGCAAGGTTGGTAATAACGAACCCAGCACCGCGCCCACACCGATCAGGAAGGTTTGCACCGAAAACCCTGTACCACGCTGGCTATCGGGCAGGTTATCGGCCACCAACGCGCGGAACGGTTCCATCGCTACATTGAAGGTAGCATCCATGATCATCAGCATACCGGCACCTACCATTAGTGGCGGCAGGAACAGTAGCATTGATGAATTGGGCATCACCATCAGTGCCAGCGCGGCCAATATACCGCCGGTTAAAAAGTAGGGTTTGCGGCGGCCCAGGCGGTTCCAGGTGCGGTCGCTATAGTGGCCAATGATGGGCTGAACGATCATGCCTGTAATAGGCGCTGCCAGCCAAAACAGCGACAGGTGCTCTACATCGGCCCCGAATATTTGCAATATGTGCGACGCGTTGCCATTTTGCAGCGCGAAGCCGAACTGGATACCTAGGAAACCGAAACTCATGTTAAATATCTGCCACGATGTTAACCGCGGCCGCTCAAGCACTTTTTTTGTTGCCATGGGCTTTACTATTTCTTCTTGTTCAAGCGCTATCATTTCTTCAATTCAATTATCATTGTGGTTTTAGCCGAGATAAGCAGCTGTTTGATATTGGTTAGGGCAGTACCGTTCAGCACATCGTAACCGCTGTTAAAACCGGCTGTGCGCTCGGTAAAGTGTTCGCCATCCCAGGCGGTCTCTTTATCGTTACCGTTGTAGATCACCATCACGGTCTTTTGTGCATCGTACCTGAAATAGGTATAAATGCCTTTGCGCGGGATGTATTGCATCAGCTTGCCGGTTTGCAGTGCCGGAGTATTTTTGCGGTAGTTGAGCAGGGTATGCATAAAGTCGAACGCTTCGTTCTCTTTCTTGTCTCTGCCCTCGGCGGTGAACTTGTCCTTTTTATCGCCAGCCCAGCCACCGGGGAAATCCAAACGCACCAGGCCATCCGGATCGCTGTAGTTCTTCATCAATATCTCATCGCCGTAGTACAGTTGCGGCACACCACGCATGGTCAACAACATGGCCATCCCCGACTTGAACCTGGTAAAGTCCTCTTTCACCATCGAGTAAAAGCGGCTCATATCGTGGTTATCTAAAAAGATGGTGTTGCGTGTAGCATCCTGGTACATAAAATCCTGCGCTACGATGTTGTACAGGCGGTTAACGCCGTCGGTCCAGCCTTCTTTGCCGTTCAGGGCCTCGTAAATGGCATCTTTTATCTGCGCGTCGGTAATGCCGGGCAGGTGGGTATCCATGCCGCGGTTAACGGTGTTGCCCTGTGTAAAGTAAGCCTGGTTAGCCACCGACCATACCAGCGTTTCGCCAAAGATGGACAGGTGCGGGAACTCGGCTTTCACCTTCTGTGCCCAATCGGCCATGTAAGGGCCATCGTTATACGGGTAAGTATCCAAACGGAAACCATCTACCCCGGCATACTCTACCCACCAGATGTGGTTTTGGGTAAGATAGTTCTGCACGTAAGGGTTGTTTTGGTTCATATCGGCCATGCGGCGGTCAAACCAGCCATCCAGCATTTGTTTTTTATCGGCAGCGGCACCGTGCGGGTCCATCACCGCCGCATCGCGAAAGTTGGAGTTGGTATACTTTGGCCACTGGTGTACCCAGCTTTTCATCGGCATATCCTGTATGATCCAGCCTTCGGTACCGGCGTGGTTATGCACCAGGTCTTTTACCACCTTAATGTCCATCTCGTGGCATTTGGCTACAAAGGTTTTATACAACTCGTTGCTTCCGTAACGTGGGTCTACCTTGTAATAGTTGGTAACCGCATAGCCATGGTACGATGCATGGGGTTCGTCGTTCTCAATCTCGGGCGTAAGCCATATAGCTGTAACGCCCAGGTCTTTCAGGTAACCCAGGTGGTTGATGATGCCTTGAAGGTCGCCGCCGTGGCGGTAGTAGATGGAATCGCGGCTAATAGTGGTTTCCCTCATGCCGGGCACCACGTCGTTCTTAGGATCGCCGTTGCTGAAACGGTCGGGCATGATCAGGTAGATCACATCCTTATTGGTAACGCCTTGTGCCCATTGAGCGGTATGGTTGCGGGTCTTTAACTCGTAACTGTAGCTCAGGTCTTTTTCGCCTGTTTTTTTAAAGCTGATGGGGAATTTGCCCGCTTTGGCTGATGCCGAAATTTCCAGGTCGATGAACAGGTAATTAGGGTTTTCTACCTTATGCACGGCAGCTACCTTAACGCTGGGATATTTAAGGCTGGCAGTACGGTTAGCGATATGATCGCCATGTACCAGCAGTTGCAGCTTGGGGTTTTTCATGCCTACCCACCAAAAGGCAGGTTCAACATGATCCAGCGCGGGCATTTGCGCCATTACATATCCCGAAAGGAATAAGCCTGCTAACGATAAAGCCAACTTCAATTTCATAGCTAATCTTAATAATTGATGGAGAATGCTTCCCCGCTGTTTTTTATAACGATGCTTTTTACCTTTTCGCCCTCGATAGCATTGGCCGAACCCTGCGGATCGAATTTGGACAGCGGGGTTAGGAACGACACAAAATCATCGTTCAGGTTAACGGCTTTATTATCCAGCTTAAAGCTGCCATTGCCAAAGCCGTGCATCACCACTTTTATATTCTTGAACTTCGATCTGTAGCTGCCCTCGGCCTTGTTAAAAGTGATGGCGTGTTTGGCGGCATCGTAACTGATGAGGCGTTTAAAATATGCGCCGTTCTCGTAGTTATAGCTTTCGCCGTCGTCTTCGTAATAAGTGTAGTTGTTGTTCTTATCGCCCTGGTAAACGTGTACCACCAATGTATCAGTTGGCATTTGCGATGTGCTTTGCACCAGCGATTGCATTGGGATAATGCTGCTCTCTTTAACAAATACCGGCAATTTGTTCATGCTTACTTCTATCAGCCTGTCCTGCGCGCCCGATTGGGCCACGCCATTATACAGGTTATACCAGCGGCCGGCCGGGAAGTATACCTTACCCATGGTGGCCGTACCCTCGAAAGGCATTACCAAAAACGCGCTGCCGAACATATACTGGTTCTGGAACTGGGTGTTATAGATATTCTGATCAAAAGTATAATCGATAGCCAGCGAACGCATCAGCGGGCGGCCGGTTTGTGTAGCATCGTAAAACGCGCTGTACAGGTACGGCATCAGCATATAGCGCAGGTTAATATAGTTGCGCGATATTTCCAGCACTTCCTCGCCAAAGGTCCATGGCTCGGCCGATTTGGTGTTTACCGCCGTATGGCTACGGAAGTAAGGATTAAAGGCACCTATCTGCATCCAGCGGGCAAACAACGATGGCGTACCATTGCCGGTAAAACCACCGATATCCATGCCGGTAAAGGCCACACCGCTCAAACCAAGGCTATTTAATAAACGCACACCCAGCAACATGTGGCTGTCCTCGGCGCGGTTATCGCCTGTCCAGATGGCGCTGTAACGTTGCAGGCCTGCATAACCGGCACGGGTTAGTACAAAGGGGCGCTTACCAAAGGCCACCTTACCACCCTCAAAGCTTGAACGGGCCATCTCCAGCGCGTAAACGTTGCGGGTTTGCAGGTGCGATGCCTTGCGGCCATCGTAATCAAAAATGATATTGTCCGGCATTTTCTGACCCCAGGTCGCGATCTCGTTCATATCGTTCCAGATACCGCTGATGCCGTCTTCGCCGTACTTTTTCAATTCTGCGCCCCACCATGAGCGCGCTTTTGGGTTAGTAAAGTCGGGAAAATTGCACCACCCGGGCCAGACCTCGCCGGTATAATTTGTACTGTCGGGATATTTGGCAAATATGTTGGCCGCGTATCCCCTATCGTAAGTGCCGTAGCCTTTTTCAACTTTAACACCCGGGTCAACAATAACGGTCAGCTTAAAGCCCATGTCTTTCAGCTTATCGGTCATTTTTCTTGGATCAGGGAAACGTTCCTTATCCCAAGTGAATACTTTATAATGATCCATATAGTGGATATCCAGCGTAATACCATCAGCAGGCAGTTTCTTTTCGCGCAGGGTTTGTGCTATGCGCATTACCTCGGTTTCGGGGTAATAGCTGTAGCGGTTCTGCTGGTAACCTAAACTCCACAACGGCGGCATCTTCATACGGCCCGTAAGGGCGGTGTACGAAGTGATGATATCGCCCAGGTGTTTGTTGTAGATGAAGTAATAATTCATCTCGCCCCCACGTGCACCGAACGATGAGAAACGGTTATTGCTGGCACCAAAGTTAAAATCGCTTTGGTAGGTATTATCCATAAATATCCCATAGTTCAACCCATGGTGTATACCGATGTAGAACGGAATGGTCGAGTAGATCGGGTCACGGTCGGTGGCATAACCGAAGGCATCGGTATTCCAGTTGGTGTAACCGTTGCCCTTGCGGTCAAGGTCGCCGGTCTTTTCGCCCAGGCCAACAAAGCGCTCGCCCTCCTGTATATGTTTGTAGGTAGTTACCGACTCGTTCACCCACGATGTATTCAACCCGGTCTCGTCCTGGCTGATCACTTTACCATCGGTAGTGTAAAAAGCTACCGAGAAAGGCTTTTTGCTGATGATGGCTTTCACCGAATCGGTAAGGATGCTTACCTCGTTATCATTCTGCGTGATATTGGCTTTAACCGTTTGCGGTTGCGCGATAACAGCGTACGAAAAATCGGTGGCCAGGGGCTGTTTATCTATCCTAACACGTATCACACCGGGCGCGTACACAGTTACCTGCGCATAGGCGTTATCGGTAGTGATGGTTATCTGCTGGCCGCTTACCGCCGCAGTTTTCACATTACCCGGGCTTTTAACCGTTTGTGCAAAAATAGAGGTAGGTATGCTTAACAGCGCGATGAAAGAAAGATAGCAGCGTTTAAATATCATTTATCAGAATTTTAGAAGCAATAGGATACCATTCGCCCCAATTTAGCGGCGTTGACATCGTACCAAAATAGTTTAAGCTTTAAATTAAAGCGGGAAATAAAACCCTGCCCGCTTGCCACGGGCAGGGTTATTAAATTATTGTTTTACCAGGGTATATCCAGCAGTTCCGTTAACCGTAGTTTTGCCATTTCCATCGGTTGTATAAGCCGGAGTGAACGTGATTTTATACGTCCCCGCAGTAGTGATAGGAACGTTACCACCATTGTTACTGGTAAGGGTTTTACCATCAGGAGTTGCCAATAAACCAAAGCTGGTACCCCAATCATGGTTCATACGGACCTTAAAGGCGCCTCCGGCAGTAAGGTTGGTTGTTAATTCCCAGTTACCTGTAGCGTAAACATATTTCATATCCGTATCGCCGCCCCAGCCTAAAGCTGTAGCATCGCCAATAGCGCTAAAATAAAATGCAGGTGTGCCAAATGTTATCGTATTTTGGTTCAAGTCTACAGTAACCTGCGTAACACCAGCCTGCGGAGAAAGGATATCACCTCCCGAAGTGCTGATCTTGCCGCCGCCGGCATCACCATAAGCCACATCCCACTTTTTAGCTGGGGTAACCTTAAAGTGAAAATCGGTACCGATAAAGTTGATGATGCCTGTATAAACGCCGTTACCTGTTGCCGATTGCAAACTATCAGCAGTGGCTGGATTCCAACCCTGGTAAGCGCCCGGAACATATATATAGGCAGTAAGCGGGAACGGAGTGGCTGTTATCGTAATTACATTTGAGTAAGTGATACCGGCGGTAGCGCTCAATGATGATTTCAAACGCACATCTACCTGAGCGGCCTGGTTAACCGGCAGCTTCATAGACAACAGCAAATTATTAAAATCCTGAACTGTATATGTTTTCGTAAACGTACCTACTGGTAAAGCCACTTCGGTAGGAGCGGCAAAATTTGTACCCTTAACCGCTAACTGGAACGAATAGCTAACCGCCGCGTTGTAGCCATAGCTTTGGGGGGTACCGATAATAGTGATAGCCGTACTGGTTAAAGTAGCCTTGGTTAAAACCGGTGTGGTTGTCGACGCGCTCAGTACGCTGGGCGAACCTACGCCCGCCACCGTCTTGATCTCATCTTTTTTGCACGATGCCAGTACCGTTACGGCCAGGCAACCCAGTGCTAAAAATTTGGTAATTAATGCTTTCATTTTTAATACTTAAAAAAGGTTAAATATTGATTTTATATACCGTGCAGGGCATTAACCCCGCACGGCCTTTATATTTTTAGTATCCGGTGTTTTGAGTTAAGGTTGGGTTGGCGGTCAAATCGTCCGATGGTATCGGGTAAACGTTCCTGAACGATTCCACACCCTTGCCACCAGCTACACCACCTTTAAACGGCCACAGGTAGCTGGCATCGGTAAACTTGCCATAACGGATCAGGTCGGTACGGCGGAAGCCTTCCCAGTATAATTCGCGGGCACGTTCGTTTAAAATAAAATCAAGTGTAAGATCTGTAGTTGTTATATTACCTGTGGTGACACCAACAGCATTCATATAAGCACGGTTGCGTATATTGTTCATATAGATCAGCGCGTTAGCCAGTGTACCGCCCGAACCGCCACGCAGCGTAGCTTCTGCGTAGATCAGGTACTGCTCAGACAGGCGGAACAGCGGGAAGTCGATATCCGAGAAATCAAGGCTTTGGCCTGCGGCGCCGCCACGGGTTACGTTGCGGTATTTAGTAACGCAAAAACCATCGGTAAAGGTGCTCACGTCCTTAATTTCCAGGTTTTGGCCATTGGTCCAAAACTGCGACCTTTTATCGGCAGTGCCGGTATAATCAGGAAACAGGTTTGGCAGGTTTTTAGTGGTGCGCGCGCCAGCCCAGCCGCCACCGATACCGAACATTGAAGCCGGTTCAGAACCGCCTACAGGGGCGTGTGTAAGGAAGGTAGTACCACCGTAACCCTGCGTTTTTAAACCATCGTAGTTAATGGTCAGGATGTTTTCGCTGGTGTTCAGCTGGTTATCAGCTAACATGATATTACGGTAATCAGCAATCAGGCTGTAACCCGCCGCGATAACTTTTGATGAATAGGTGATAGCCTCGGTATATTTTGGTGTACCGGTGTATACGTTGGCGTTCAGGTATAAACGGGCCAGTAAAGCCCAGGCTGCAGCCTGGTCGGCACGACCATATTCGTTGGTTTTAGGCGCAGCCAGCAGCGGGTCTATCGCTTTCAGTTCCGATTCGATATAATTGAATACCGCGGCGCGGCCAATTTGCTTTGGCACGGTTACACCAATCACGTCGGCATCGGTAGTGAACGGCGGGTTACCGAAGGCGTCCATCAGTACCCAGTACTGGAAGGCCCTTAAAAACCGGGCCTCGGCACGGAACCTGCGGATGGCATCAGCATCGGTACCTGAGATACCACGGCTGCTCAGTTTATCATCGGCCGATTGGTTAATGAAATCGTTAGCCAGGGTAATCTGGTACAACGAACGGTAGTATAAACCTTTAAGGAACGGGTTGCTTGATGACCAGTTCATGTTATGAAAATCCTGGATACCTACGTCGCCCCAGCTTATTACAGCCTCATCGGTGCTCAGTTCCTGCGATTTCCAGTACAGGCGCAAAAAGTCGGATGTACCTTCGTCAATGCCTTTAATATCCTTGCTGTTATCATCACCGGCAGGGCCTATATTACCAGTTAAGGCATAAGCGCCGTAAACCTTGGCAAAGGCCTGTTTGTAACCGGTAGCGGTACTGTAAACCGTTGCCGCGGTAACATCGTTGGTAGGCAACAAGTCCAGTTTTTTTGTACACGAAGCTAACGAACCTGCAATTACTATTACAGCTAATGCTTTGTTTATCAAATTCTTCTTCATATCGATTTATCTTTTTGATCGTATTTTTTATGTACGATGGACTTTAAAATTTAAGATTTACACCTAAAACAAATGTGCGAGGCCTTGGATAGAAGTTATTATCTATGCCGCTGCCAACCTCAGGGTCGATACCTTTATACTTGGTAATGATGAACACATTCTGCACGTTGGCGTTTAAGCTAAGGTTTGCCGAATTGTGCAGTATCTTACCAAAGTTGTAGCCCAAATTCACATTATCCATCCGCAGGAACGACGCATTCTGGATGTAGTAATCCGACAGCACGTTCTTGTCGCTGTTGCCGCTTAGGCCACTTTCCAGCACATTGGCCGATCCATTGTTCAATATGCCCAGCGGGTTCAGGATGTTACGGGTAGTACCTGTGTTAGAGAATACGTTGTTATAAGCGTAGTTACCCAAATTAGCCCTCATGGTAAAGCCGATATTCCATTGCTTGTAGCTAAAATTGCTCGACATACCCAGGAACACCTTCGGATCGGGGCTTTTGTATTTGTACAAGTCCTGCTCGTTAATAATACCGTCTTTGTTCTGGTCTACAAATACGCCGTCAATCGGTTTGCCGCTGGCATCGTACACTTGCTGGTAAACAAAGAACGAGTTACGCGGCGATCCAACCGAGTTGATCTGGATGAAGTTACCTGTACCACCCGAAATGCCGCCGGTTTTGTTACCCACAAAGGTTGGGTCGTTTACAATGGTCAGTTTGGTGATCTTGTTGCTGTTGTAAGTGGCGTTCAGCGCAACATCCCAGCTTACATCTTTTTGGCGGATGATCTGTCCGTTGATAGAGAACTCCACACCACGGTTAACCATGTCGCCAACGTTGGTTACAATTTTATTAGAGAAGCCCTGGCCGGCAGAGATGTTCACCTCGTTCAGCAGGTCGGTAGTGTTTTTATAATAAAAATCGATGCTACCGCTGATGCGACCGTTCAGGAAGCCATAATCGATACCAGCGTTGGTGGTGGCACTCTGCTCCCATTTGCGGGTAGGGTCATAACCAGCCGGGCGGTACAGCGGATAAAATGTATTACCTATCTGGTATTGCGCGGTTTGGTTACTCAGGGCATAGTACGATGCATAATCGTAGTTACCGATGCCATCCTGCTGACCGGTGATACCGTAACCTACACGGATCTTCAGGTCAGAGAACAGTTTAGAATCTTTCAGGAACGATTCGTCCTTAATTTTCCAGGCAAAAGCCCCTGATGGGAACACCGCGAAACGATTAGCTGCGGCAAACCTTGATGAACCATCACGGCGAACGGTACCGGTTAACAGGTATTTATCGTCAATGGTCAGGTTTAAACGGCCGTAGTATGATAGCAAACGGTGCTGTGGTTTATCGAATGGATAATTCGGTTTGCTATATACAACGTTATCATAGGTATAGTCGGGGAAGTTGGTATTGGTTGTGGCATAATCATAATATGCGTAACCGGCCACCGCGTCTACACGGCTGTTCAGCGATTTTATATCTTTAGCATAGTTCAAATAAGCCTCGAATGTAGTGTTTTGTACAGTGGTTTTGTATTGGTTGTTAGTACCGCCATGATAAACATTATTAGCATCCTTTAACCTTCTGTAACCAGCAGCTGCACTGTCTGATACCATAATGGTACCAGTACCTTTAGATATATCGTAACCAAAGTTTACGTTGGCATGCAAATCGGGCAGGAAGTGGAATTTATAATCCAACTGCGCGTTGCCGATGCTACGCTGTACATTGCTCCTGTCAAAACGTTCCTGTAACAAACCAACAGGGTTAAGTGGTGCTAATGCTTTTAGGCCCGTAGCAGTATTACTTGGATCTAACCATTGGTAGTAACCATCAAAACGTTTGCTGTTTACGGTTACCGGCTTGGTTGGGTCGAAGTTTACGGCGGCGCCGATAGCACCTTCATTGGCAAAGCGCACTTTGCTTTCCGAACCTTTCAGGTTAACATCGATCTTCAGGTGGTTATCAAACAATTTTGGCGATACGTTAACCGAAGCCGAAGTACGGTCTAACGAACCTGTTTTCAGGATACCCTTCTGATCAAGGTACCCTACCGATACGCGGTAAGGCATATTTTTGATACCACCCGATACGCTCAGGTTATTATCGTTGCTGATGGCGGTACGATAAATTTCCTTTTGCCAGTCGGTATTGGCGTTACCTAACAGCGCGATCAGGGCTGGGGTACCATTAGCGTTTACAAATGCGCGGAACTGATCGGCAGACAGAACGCTGGCTTCTTTTGGCAACGTAGCGGCAGATGCCTGTGTGTTCAGATCGAACTGTGGCTTGCCGGTTTGGCCACGTTTGGTGGTAATGATAATTACACCGTTTGATGCACGTGAACCGTAGATAGCGGTTGCCGAAGCGTCCTTTAATACAGTGAACGATTCGATATCGTTAGGGTTAATTAAACTTAATGGGTTTGGCGCGCCCGCGATCGCGTCGTTGCTCAGCTGCACACCGTCAACCACGATCAATGGATCGTTACTGGCATTCAGCGAAGCACCGCCACGTACGCGGATAGTACTACCGGCACCGGGAGCACCGCTGTTTGAGGTGATGGAAACACCGGCTACTTTACCCGAGATCAGTTGCTCTGGCGTAGTGATGCTGCCGGTTTGGAAATCCTTTGAAGTTACGGTGGTTACCGAACCGGTAAGGTCTTTCTTTTTAACTGTACCATAACCAATAACGATGATCTCGTTCAGGTTTTTTGATGCCGGTTGCAGGTTAAAGTTAACGGTAACGTCGCTGCCGCCAACGGTAACTGTTTTTTGTGCGGTGGTGTAACCCACAAAGGTAACGCTAAGGGTATAAGTACCTGCTCTAAGCGCGTTGATCTTATAAACACCGTTAACATCTGTAGACGCGGCGATGGTGCTACCGCTCACACTTACGGTTGCTCCGGGTAGCGATTGGTTGTTCTCGTCAACTACCTTACCGCTAACACTCCTGGTTTGCGCGAATATCGGGGCCGATAAAAGCAGCAAAGCAAAAAAGAGCATGTACTTTTTTAGATAATTATTTCTCATTTAAGTTTATTTTTAGGTTAATAATGGTCTGGGTCGGTTATTTTCCTGGTTTGGTTGGGATAGCTTGTGTCATCCATTCCTCAAATATCCCGGCGCTATACTAAGCGCCCGGCAGCGTTTAGGCTGTCCTAACAATTCAATTTGGCTTTTAGGTAGGGTAAAGTTTTCTCATCAGCAACGGTTTTAATTAACAGGGTTAATGTTTTTACTAATAGCTCCACCTGCAAAAGCCGGTATTAAATCTTGTTGCCCGCATCAAAAAAACATATCGGTATACCTATGCAAATTTGAAGCCACAAGCGGCAATCATTTTATATCAGCGTACAGGAAAAAAATATAATTGGTTAAATGCCGGTTAACACCGCCCTTTTATTCGGCTAAATGTTTTTGCGACAAGACAAAGTAAATTCACCAAAAAGGCTGAACCTATTTATTTATCAAAAATTTAAAAAAATATTGCGTTTTTAAAAGTTAAATATTTGATAATCTGATAATTGAAAAACAATCGGTTCGAAAAAATTTAAAGTGGTTTGTAAGTTTTTAAATACAATTTGAGGGAGTGGGAGAGGATTTTACTTGGTTGAGGGTATTTGATTAGCCACAATTCGTCATCCTGAGCGATAGCGAAGGATCCCCGATAAGCAAGTCGGAAATACATAGTTTGGGATCCTTCGCTATCGCTCAGGATGACGAACTTTAAAGAAGCTTACTTCCCGATATCCACCGCCTTGATCGCCATGATCCGCTGATCAAATTCATCGCCGTGGATGAGGGCCCTGGCTTTGATGCGCATTTTGTAAACGTAGATGGTTTTTTCCGAGTACTCCAGGATCTTGGCAATGGTTTCGGTATCGGTAATACCCATGCGCATCAGGGCGAAGATGCGCAGATCGGTGGTTAGCACTTCGTTTTCCCTGGGCCAGATCTGGTCTTCCTTATTAAACAGGGCGTTAAACTCTTCGATAAAATTGGGGAAGATCTTAATGAACACGTGATCGAAGGTATAGAACAGCGTATCACGCTCTTTTTTAATGTTGATGTTATTGGCCATCAGCTGTATATCGTCATACTTTTTAATGGCCAGCTTAGTATCTACCGATCGCTTAATGCGTTCCAGTTGCAGGATATAACCCGATATTACATTGAAGAAGTAACCGATATAATCCTCCTTGATCTTGGTGCCTTCCAGCAGTTTCACGTTCACTTTTTCCAGTTGCGCGTTCTTCTCGTCGATGATCTTTTCTTTAGCGCGCAGTTTTTGATTACGTTTCAGCAGCATGATAGATCCCACGATGATCACCGCGGCAACTACAGCCAGGATACTCAGGAAAATGATGAAGCGCTTTTGTTCCTGCTCGCTGCGCAATAGTTTTTCCGACGCGACGATAGGCAACAGCGTACCTATCTGGATCTTACGCTGGCGGGCACCGTAAAACTCGGCATCGTTACGGGCCTCTTCTAAAAAGGTATAAGCATTTTCAACATCGCCGTTCTTGTGCAGCAGGTCGGCCAGCCAGTAAAGGGCAATAGTTTCTTTTGTCGACGAGCGGATGTCGCTCATGGTGGCCCTGGTGAGCAGTTCAACACATTTGTCTTTTTGCGATGTGTTGAGATAAACATTGCTGAGCGTTGATGCCACGATAGCGTACTGGTGCTCGGTTAGTTTTTTAGGGTCGAGCAGGGTGGTGAAAATGTTCAAAGCCGAATCTATCTGCCCGTTCTTGTATTTTTTATAACCGGTGAGGTAAACATTATCGTATGATCCTGCCCGGCTTAGCGCGATGGCCGAATCGATATACATATTGGCTTTAGCGATGTAGCGGGGGGCATAGTTGCGGTCGTTATCGTAATTGGCCAGGTCGTAATAGGCGCGCATCACAATGGAGTAGTATTCCATTTTCACGCTATCGGGCAAGTCGCGCACATCGATGCCGTGCATGCTGTCGAATGTTTCTTTGAACATACCCGACGACAACAGGATAAACCCGATCTTGATCTTACTCAAATCCTGCATGGGCCGGCTGTGCAGGGCTATGCTGATATCCTGCAGCTTATTGGCATACACATAAGCCGAATCGTACTGGTAGGATTTATACTCTTCGTACAACTTATCGCAGATATTGAACTGGCCTTTTAAATTGGTAGCGGGGGTATGGATCAGCACGTCCTTCAATTGTTGTATACGCACTTCCTTGGTGTGGTCGTACTGCCCTTTCTTATTAAACTCCACTTTCAGCGCTTCAAACAGGCTGTCGGTTTTGCTATCGGCCAAAGCCCCCGATGCAAGCAAGGTTAGGCATACCAATAAAAAGCCCGTTAGGGAAAGGCGATAGCGATGCAACGTGTATATCATTTAATACCAGGCAATATATAGCGTTTAATAAAGTATTTGCTGAAGCTTAAACGGAAACGATCGGGCGGTAGTTTCGGGTTTATAGCCAAAAATAATAATTAATATGTACAAGTAAAGCTATTTCTGGCATATATGTCATTTATACATGCTATATAACTATATATTCCGGCGCTTGTTTAGTATCAGTATAGATACGGTGTATCCCTTGTTAATATCCGTCAATAGTGATAGCTTTGATTATAAACCAATTGCTATGGCAACATATCATTTATCAGTAAATAATAAGCCGGTAACCGTAACCGCCGATGCCGATACCCCCCTATTATGGGTATTACGTGATAATTTAAACCTTGTAGGCACCAAATTTGGCTGCGGTGTGGCCATGTGCGGCGCCTGTACGGTACATATCGACGGCGCGGCGGTACGCTCGTGCCAGTTCCCTGTGGCGGCTGTGGAAACCGCAAAGGTAACCACCATTGAGGGCCTGAGCGCCACCGGCACCCACCCGGTGCAGCAAGCCTGGTCTGAAATGGATGTGGCGCAATGTGGCTATTGCCAGTCGGGCCAGATCATGGCGGCGGCGGCATTACTGAAACGCAACCCCAACCCTACCGATGCCGATATTGATGCGCAGATGACCAATATATGCCGCTGTGGCACGCATACCCGCATCCGCAGGGCCATACACTTAGCAGCGAAGAAAGGAGTGGCAAAGAAATAATGGAAGCAGTATCACGCCGTGGATTTTTAAAGATCACCAGTATTGCTGCCGGCAGCAGCCTGGTTTTAGGTTTTAACTTTTTAAACGAAGCGCTTGCCGGGGATATGGCCGAAGCCGTTTTTGCGCCCAACGCCTATATCACCATTAACAGCGCCGGACTGGTTACCCTGATGGCCCCTAACCCCGAAATTGGTCAAGGCATTAAAACAGCCCTACCGATGATCTTAGCCGAAGAGCTGAACGTAAAATGGGATTCGGTTTATGTAGAGATGGCCCCGCTTGATCCTAAATACGGATCGCAAACGGCGGGCGGTAGCGGCGCTATCCGTGGCCGTTACGCGCCTATCCGCAAGGCAGGTGCTACCGCGCGACAAATGCTGATCACCGCCGCCGCCCAGCAATGGAACGTTAAAGAAGACGAATGTTACGCCGAAGACGGCCATGTAATACACAAACCTACCGGTAAAAAACTGGGCTACGGCGAACTGGCTGCCAAAGCCGCCACCCTGCCCGTACCTGCCGATGTACCACTGAAAGACCCGAAGGATTTTAAGATCATCGGGACAAAGGTGCATAATATAGATAACCAGAAAATCATTACCGGCCAGCCTTTATACGGCATGGATACCCGCCGCCCGGGTATGCTGTTCGCGATGGTATCGCGGCCGACGGCATTTGGAAAAGTTTTTAAATCGTTTGATGATACCGAAACCCGCAAGGTTACGGGCGTAAAGAACGTAGTGCAGGCGCATGGCGTAGTGGCTGTACTGGCTACATCTACCTGGGCCGCTAAAAAGGGGCGCGATGTATTAAAAGTGGTTTGGGAAGATGCCAGTCCGCTGGAAAGCACCAGCGAACACGAGGCTGCCTTTGCCGCCGCTGTGGAAACCCGCAGCGATAACCCAAGCCGTAACGACGGCGACATCGACAAAGCTTTGGCATCGGGCGGAAAGGTGATAGAAGCGGTATATGCTGTGCCTAACCTATCGCACTCGCCTATGGAGCCGATGAACTTTTTTGCCGATGTAAAAGATGGCAAAGCAGAATTATACGGCCCTACCCAGGTACCAGCCAATATGCGCAACGATGTAGCCCGCGCATTGAACATCAAACCCGAAGATGTAACCATCGGCATGCCGCGACAAGGTGGTGGCTTTGGCCGCAAGCTACGTACGGATAACGGTGTGGAAGCCGCACTGATATCGGCAGCAGCCAAATCGCCGGTACAAATGATGTGGACACGTGAGGATGATATCCAGGGTGATTATTACCGCGCGGCCAGTCTGGCTAAATATAAGGCTGTCATCAGCGCCGATAACCAGCTGATAGGCTGGCATGCTAACGCGGCCGTACTAAGCGGAGGCAGTGCTTTAAGTCGCGGCTTCCCGGCCGGTTCTATCCCCAACTTCAGGATGGATTCGCATACGGTTAAGTCCAACATCCCAACCGGCCCCTGGCGCGGACCAACCGCCAACGCCTCGGCTTTTTCGGACGAGAGCTTTTTGGATGAGATTGCCACCGAAATGAAGAAGGACCCGGTAGCGTTCCGTTTAGAACTGCTGGAAAAAGCCCGTACGCAACCTGTCGGGCAGATCACTTATAATGTAGATAAACTAAAAAGTGTGATAGACCTGGTGGCGCAAATGAGCAACTGGGGCAAAAATAAAAACGTATTCCAAGGCTTCGCGGCTTATTACTCGTTCAGTACCTACGTAGCGCAGGTGGCCGAAGTGACCATGGTTAACGGCATCCCCCGCGTAAGCAAGGTGTATTGCGCCGTTAACTGTGGCAAAGTGGTAAACCAAAGCGGTGCCGAAAACCAGGTGGAAGGCGCAATTGTAGACGGCCTCAGCCATGCATTGTTCAGCCAGATCACCTTTAATAAAGGCGCTACTGTGCAGAAGAACTTCAATACCTACAAATTCCTGCATATGAAGGATGCCCCGTTGGATGTGATCGTGAAATTTGTGCAAACCGAAGATGCCCCTACCGGCTTAGGCGAACCCGGCCTGCCGCCGATAGCGCCGGCAGTTGCCAACGCCGTATTTGCCGCCACCGGCAAGCGTTACCGTAAAATGCCATTCGAGTTTAGCTCGGCGCCGCCGAAGACGGCTACGCCGGCAAAGGTCTAACTCTATAAGCCAAAACGGGCCGCAATCGCGGCCCGTTTTGGCTTAATTAATAGCTTGTCATTGCGAGGAACAGAAGGGGCTTGTGCAGTGGGGCGACGCGGCAATCTCGTCGCACGAATAACAAACTACGAGATTGCCGCGTCGCCCTACCCGCATTTCCTGCCCGCTGCTCCTTGCAATGACAAACGCAAATCCTTGTCGCAAACCACCCTCCTATTGTCCTATCCGCCCCCGCAAAACCAAAACGTATCCCGGTAGTTTTGTATATACATTAAAACCAATAAATTATGTTTAAGGACAGCAAAGCATTCAGCGGATTTTCGGTAAATGATATTGAAAAGGCCGAGGCCTTTTACCGCGATACATTAGGACTGGAAGTAAGCAGCCAGGATATGGGGCATGGTGTACGCATACTGGCGCTGCACATTAAGGGTAGCGAGAATAATATCATGATCTACCCCAAGCCTAATCATGAACCGGCCACCTTTACCATATTAAACTTCCCGGTTGATGACGTTGAAAAAGCCGTAGACGAGCTAACTGCTAAAGGCGTGGCCTTTGAGCATTATGATTCAGAATGGTTAAAAACTGATGCCAAAGGCATCTCCCGTGGCAACGGCGGCCCGACTATAGCCTGGTTTAAAGATCCGGCGGGGAATATATTGTCGGTGTTGGATAAGTAGAGCAACACACGCAACCCGTCATCCTGAGCGATAGCGAAGGATCCCAAATAAGCAGAGTGGAAATGCATAGCCGGGGATGCTTCGCTATCGCTCAGCATGACGGTACTGTTGAAGATTATATCTCCTTCACATCCCCCTCGCCTATCCAGCCTTCGCTGCCGTTGGCCAGGCGAATTTTGATCTGTCCGCTGGTATGCTCCAGCATATCAACCTTGGTGCCCTCGTGAATTACAAAAAGCGGTTTCGACGCGCTTGCGGGAGCGCTTTTAACCGTAACTGTGCCTTTGAAGATAATCGCCTGGCGATGATTATCAAAATAAGCCGCCTGGCGGTTACTCATAAAGATGAATATCGCCCCAATGATATACAGAACTATCGACACATAGAACGACACCTTTTTAATCGTTACCGAACGGGTGAACAGGTACCAGATCAGTATACCGCTGGCCAATAATCCGCATATAATGCTCAATACCGCCAGCGTGCCTAAGGGCAGTGCCAGGATAAAGCCACGCCACCATTTGGCCAGGAAAAACTCCGGGGCCTCGTCTATTTTATCGGTGGTTTTTAAATTGGTAAGGCGGATGTTGAAATTGATATCCTCATCGCCAGGGGATAACTTGTGTGCCTTCTCGTAATACAGGATGGCCGATGGGATCTCGTCGTTTTTATAACAGGCGTTACCCATGTTAAAGTATACCGCGGCCGATTCGTAGCCCGAATTGATGATCTGTCCATAGGTATCCGCGGCTTCCTTATACTGGCCTTTGGCATAAAGCTGGTTGCCCTTGCTGAACAATCCCTTTACATCGGCACCAAATGATAACAATGGTACGGCGATGCATATCAACAGCCCAATTACGCGGTTATATTTCATCTTCAATATCATTGATCATGTTTTTAGTCTTCTCAAAAACTTCCTGTTCGGATATGCCCGATACCGGGGCGAAGCGGGCCATATCGCACAGATCTAAAGTATCCTGCAACTGCTTGATCAGGTCTTCGCTTACCGAACGCGCCCGCAGGTTTTCGGTGATGTCTTCCTGGTTCAGGTTTGCATACGGGATATTCAGCTTAAAGCTTAAATAACCATATATGCCTTTAAACAAGGCCTCGTAATAACCGGCCGAGTTTTTGGTAGCCAGTTGCTTTTTGGCATCGGCCAAATGCTTGGCGGCAATTTTACTGGCACGCCGGCTGCGCACCTTCACCACATCGCTGTTATGGCGCTCGTACCATTTGCGGTAAATGCGGGCAACGATAAATGCCAAAGGCCCTAACAACAGTAAAAGGTAATACCAGGTTGAACCAAAGAAATCGCTGCCGGTGGTAAAGCCGGTATCCTTTTTAATATAACGGATATCCTTATCCAACAGCTTCACATCCTGCTTATCAGCCGATGACAGCGCGCTTACGTTAGCTTCCTTATCGCCTTTGGCCACAGCTATCGGGAACGCCTTTGTTGATAGCGTAACATAGCGCTCGGTGGCTGGGTTAAAGTAAGTGAACTTCAGCGGGTCGATGGTGTACTTACCCTCATGGCGCGGGATCAGCAGATAATTATAATAACGGCTGCCGGTAATTTTGCCGGTTTCCTTGTTGATGGTATCGGTAGTTTTCGGGTCGTACTTTTCAAAATCCAACGGGAAGTTGGTGGTCAGGTTCTTCATCAGCATAATATTGCCTGTACCTGCTACCCGCACGTTATAGTTAAGCGCCTCATTACTCTTCAGCGCGTGCTTATCTACATTGGCATCAATTTTAAAGGTACCCACCGCGCCGCTAAAGTCGAGCGGTTTACCGGCGGTTGGCAGTTCCTTTACATGGATGGTTACCACCTGGCTTTTCAGCTTCGCCTTAACATCCTTAAACGAGCCGAAGAACTGCTCCATAATATCGCGTGCCTGTGCCTGCTGGCGCACAATAAAGGTCATGCCCAATGGGTCGATGGTGAGGTTGCCCGAGCGTTGCGGGAACAGGATAGTTTGCTTGATATCGGCCACGTTATACTTGGTACCGTTCAGCACTTCGGTATGCCAGATGGCGTTCATCTGCTTTTTATCGTTCATGTCCTGGCTCCAGAAACCGTTCAGTTCGGGCAGCTTATCCAATTGGTTTTGCAATATCGCTACGCGGGTATACAGGCGGTAGTTCACGTTTAACTGTTCGCCTATATAAACGTTTGTTTTATCAACCACCGCTTTAATAAACAGCGTTTTGCTCATATCACCCGCCGAAACCTCCTCAACATCGTTAGCCTGTTGCTGTTGTTGTTGCTGCCGGATAGTACGCCTGTTTTGCGGCTGCCCCTTAACCACATGCATACGGATAGGGCGGGTAGCCGCGATACGCCCGTTAATATAGATGGTAGCCGGACCGATGGAGAAATCGCCTTCATGATCGGCAGCCAATATGTAGCTGTAGGTATTGGCAACCGTAGTGGCCCCGTTAATAGAGGTCATGCTGGTGGATACATTCGGCCCCGATAATACCTGGAAACCAGTAAACGACGGCGGCGCGAACCTGTCGCCATTGGTATTCAGCGCAAAATCAATTTGAAACTGCTGCCCTACAGCCACTTCGGTTTGGCTTACCGTAGCCGTAAAGCTTGGCCCCTGGGCAAATAAAACGCCTGCCCAGCATATTAGTATCAATACTATGTAGTACTTTTTGTTCACGTTTTTTAGTTGATTAAGTTGGATTAGGTTGATTAGGTGAGTAAGTTCAACTAACTACTCACCTAATCAACCTAATCCAACTACTCACTCAATACCTACCAATCCTTAGCAATCTTCACCGGCGCGCCTTTCAGCTTTTTATTCTTCAGCTTGTCCTGCGTTTGCTTTTCGTTGTTGTTCAACGCGTCAAGCATGCGCTGGGCATCTTCTTTAGATACCTGTGGCTTTTGTTGTTGTTGTTGCTGCTTTTGCTGATCTTGCTTGTCTTTATCCTGTTTATCCTTGTCTTGTTTGTCTTTATCCTTCTTATCCTGGTCTTTTTTATCCTTATCTTTTTTATCCTGGTCTTTTTTATCCTTGTCTTTATCCTTGTTCTTGTCTTTATTTTTATCGTTCTTGTTCTGCTGTTGCTGTTTTTTCAGCTTTTCCTGCGCGTAGGCCAAATTGTAGCGGGTCTCCTCGTCTTTAGGATTATTCATCAACGCTTTTTTATACGCTTCGATACTTTCCTCCAGTTTTTTGCCCTCCATCAGGGTATTACCCAGGTTATGGTAGGCTGCGGCGGCCACCTTTTTATCCTTAGTACCTTCGGCCAGTTTACCAAACTGCTGCCCCGCCTCGTCAAACTTTTTTTGTTTGAACATGGCATCGCCCACGTTAAAGTTACCCTCAACGTTCTGCGCCTTTTTCTCTAATGCCTTGCGATATTGTTGTTCGGCTTCGTTGTATTTTTTCTGCTGGTACAGTTCGTTGCCCTTATGCAAAAAACTTTTCTCCTGCTGCGCGAAAGCCCATCCCCCCTGCATTAAAAACAATATGATGATAATTAGCCTTTTCATGTGTTTTTAACTTCAAATAATTTCAAATTGCTTAAACGCTGACTTTTGCGGTTCGATATAAAAAACTCGATAACCAACAACAACAGTGCACAACCCAAAAAGAACTGGAACCTATCCTCAAAATCCTTAAAGTTTTTGCTATCCACCGTTTTACGCTGAATTTTGCCGATCTGATCCATCACCAAATTTAAGCCGCTGTTGGCATTTGTTGCCCGCACATAACTGCCATTACCTGCCGCGGCTATCTCCTTACACATATCCTCGCTCAGCTTGCTTAGCACCTGTGTTTTGCCATCCTCCTCCATCCGGAAGCCCATTTGCTTGCCATCCTGATAATATGGGATCGGCGCACCAGCTACCGAACCTACACCAATTACGTGTATCGATACATCCTTATCAGTCGCATTCTTGGCGGCGGCTACGGCATCATCCTCGTGGTTTTCGCCATCGGTAATGATGATCATGGCCTTACCTGTACCATTCTTAAAATCGAACGAGCGCATGCCCAGGTCGATAGCGGCACCAATGGCTGTCCCCTGCGTCGGCACCATATTGGTGTTTACTGTACTCAGGAAAAGCTTCGCGGCCGAGTAATCGGTAGTCATGGGTAGCTGCACATAAGCCTGCCCCGCGAATACGATGAGGCCGATGCGATCACTATGCAGGTTATCTATCAGTTGCGATACAGCGCGTTTAGCATTTTCTAAGCGGCTTGGAGCAAGATCTTGTGCCAGCATACTGTTCGACACGTCCAGCAATATCATCAGGTCGGCGCCTTTGCGCTTTACCTCTTCTACTTTTGATCCGATCTGCGGATCGGCAGCGCCGATAATGCACAGGCTATAGGCCAGCGCGAACAGGATAAATTTTAACCATGGGCGCGAGAACGATACATCGGGCATCATCTCCTTCACCACATGCCGGTCGCCTAATTTTTTGATGGCCTTGCGCTTCCAGCGGCTCACCTCCCAAAACAGGAATAAGAACACCGGAATAGCCAGCAATCCCCACAAAATATCTATATGTGCAAAACGTAGCATCTGTTATGTTAAAGCCCCTCTAAACAGGGTGTTTCTGAATATAAATTCGAGCAGTAAAAAGGCCAGGGCGATGATGGCCCAGGGCAAAAACATCTCGGTTTTTTTGCGGTACTGGGTAACATCTATCTTGGCTTTTTCCAGCTTATCTATCTTTTCGTAAATGTTCTTCAGCGTAGCATTGTTGGTAGCACGGAAGTACTTGCCGCCGGTAGTATTGGCAATTTTGGTCAGCGTACCCTCGTCAATATCAACCGGAACATTCTGGTATTGTACACCATTTGGCGTAGGGAACGGGTATGGCGCCATGCCATGCGTACCGATACCCACGGTGTAAACGCGTACATTAAACTGCCTGGCAATCTCGGCAGCGGTAAGCGGCGGGATGGAACCCATGTTGTTTGAACCGTCGGTTAGCAATATCACTACCTTACTTTTGGCGATGCTTTCTTTTAAGCGGTTAACAGCGGTTGCCAGGCCCATGCCTATAGCGGTACCGTCCTCTATCATCCCGTATTTAATATCGTTGTACAGGTTGATCAATACGTCGTGATCGATAGTCAGCGGGCATTGCGTAAAACTCTCGCCGCTGAAGATCACCAAGCCAATGCGGTCATCGGGGCGGTTCTTAATAAAATCTATGGCGATGTTTTTACCGGCGTCCAGGCGATTAGGCTTAAAATCTTCGGCCAGCATACTGCCCGAAATATCTGACGCGATGATGATATCGATACCCTCGGTAGTGGTATTTTGCCAGCTTAATGACGATTGCGGGCGGGCCAGCGCCACTATCAACGCCGCCAATGCCAATGAACGCAGCACAATGCCCGCATGCCTGAATTTTGGCAGCAAACTTTTCTTTGGCAAGGCAAAACCTTTCACCGCAGATACGGCCATGTTACCGTACAACTTACGCTCGCGCCAAATGTACCAGGCTACGGTTACAGGGATGAGCAGGAATAACCAAAAGAAGCCGGGATGCGCAAATTCGATACCTTTAAACAGTGGTGCCAGCATTGCTGCCTCCTTCCGTTGGTTTTGGTGCGGTAATAGCCTGTTTGGTTTTGTTTACAAAGGCGATAGCGTTATCCATACTCTGCTCGTTCTCAGGTGGCAGGGGTTGTTCTTTAGCAAATTTCACCATATCGGCCAGTAGTAGTATCTGCCTCAGCAGGTTACGGTTTTCCTGGTCGATGTCGATATACTTCAGGCTCTCGAAGATCTCGTCGCTGGTTTTTTCGTGAGTTTTGATCACGTAGCGGTGCTCCAGGTAATCGCGGATGATATCCGTCAATTCGGTATGGTAAGCCTTAGCATCGTGGATATATAGCTTACGGGCGCGCAGTACCTGTAGCTTCTCTAATATTTGGATATGCAGCGGGATATCTGGTTTGTACTCCGGTATGACCACCTCTTTCTTTGGGCGGCTTTTGATATACCAGATAATACCTAAAATCAACAGCACGATGGCCATCCCTAAAGCTACCGCCAGCCAATGGTCGCGCAGCCAGTCGAAAAACGTGTACGATACGGCCAGCGGTTGCTTAATATCATAAATAGCCTTAGTAGTATCCACCTTAACGGTTTGTACTTCCAGTATCAATTCGTTCGATTTAATGGTGCTGGTATCTGCTTTAAAGGCCAGCGCCGGCAGCGTATAAGTACCCGCATCAAATGATGTGATGGTATAGCTGCGGCTTACCGAGATCATCTTCGGGTCGTTATGATCTACCGTGGTGTCCTGCTTGCCGGCTTTTAGTACCTGTACTTTGCTTATCAGCGTATCGGCTATTTTGGGGAACACAACTTTTCCCTTCAGCGGCTGGCGCACAATAAGGTGCAGCTGCGTTTGATCGCCTATTTTTAGTGTTTGCTGATCTAAACGGGCGTTCACAGTTACATCCTGCGCTTTTGCACCAAAGGCAAAGGCCCATATTAAGCCAACAAGCATAACATATTTAAAATACTGTTGCTTCATTCCTTATCTTCTGCTCCCGCGTTTTTTAAACAGTGTCATTAATGGTTTTACGTAAGATTCGTGCGTGCCGATGGAAGTGGTATCTACCCCGCAGCGGCTGAAAACATCCCGCAGTTTGGCGTTACGCTTTATCGCGTCGGCCTTGTAGGCGGCACGCACCTGCTTATCGCCGGTATTTACCCAAACTATCTGGCCGGTTTCTTCGTCCAGCATCGGGATCAGGCCCAGGTCGGGAAATTCTTCCTCGTGCACGTCGAAAAGGCGCAGGGCTATCATATCGTGCTTTTTGTTGGCTATCTTCAGTTCGTTCTCAAACGCCGGACTCATAAAATCGGACATGATGAACGCCGTGCACTTCTTTTTGATAGCGCCGGTAAAAAACTTAATAGCTTGCCCCACATCGGTACCTTTATTTTCGGGTGTAAAAGCGATCAGCTCGCGGATGATCATCAGGATATGGCTGCGGCCTTTTTTAGGCGGGATAAATTTTTCTATCTTATCGCTAAAAAATATCACGCCTACCTTATCATTATTCTGTATGGCTGAGAACGCCAGTACGGCGCACAATTCGGTAGCCAGTTCCTGCTTTTGCTGGTTCACGGTACCAAACTTGCCCGATCCGCTTACGTCCATCAGCAGCATAACGGTCAGTTCGCGCTCCTCGTCAAACACCTTTACATAGGGGTGGTTAAAGCGGGCGGTCACGTTCCAATCGATGGTGCGGATCTCGTCGCCTATCTGGTATTCTCGTACTTCGCTAAAGGCCATACCCCTCCCCTTAAAGGCCGAGTGGTATTCGCCGCTGAACAAGTGGTTGCTCAGCCCGCGCGTTTTTATCTCGATCTTCCTTACTTTCTTCAGCAGGTCTTTGGTATCTTTAGCCATTCTTTTCTTTTAGAGTCAAGACAATGAGATTAAAGAATCAAGACAGACAAGGATGTCTTACTTCTTGGTTCTAAACTCTTGATTCTTTTCCATTACGGTACTTCAACCACGTTTAATATCCCGGTAATGATATCCTCGCTGGTCATGTTCTCGGCTTCGGCTTCGTAGCTTAGGCCGATACGGTGGCGCATCACATCATGGCAAACGGCACGTACATCCTCAGGTATTACATAACCGCGGCGTTTAATAAAGGCATAAGCCTTTGATGCCAGCGCCAGGTTGATACTTGCACGCGGCGAACCACCGTAAGTGATCAGGTTTTTATACTCCGGCAGTTTGTATTGCTCAGGGAAACGGGTGGCGAAAACAATATCAACAATGTATTGCTCGATCTTTTCGTCCATATAAACCTCGCGCACCACTTTGCGGGCTTTTAGGATATCCTCTGGTTTGATGATGGGCTGTGGTTTCAGCATGCCGCCCGGAGAAATGTTAGACCGGATGATGCGTTTTTCGTCTTCTTTATTAGGGTAACCAATTACAACCTTCAGCATAAAACGGTCAACCTGTGCTTCGGGCAGCGGGTAGGTACCCTCCTGCTCAATAGGGTTTTGCGTAGCCAGCACCAGGAAGGGCGTAGGCAGGGGGAACGTGTTATCGCCAATGGTTACCTGTTTTTCCTGCATGGCTTCCAGCAGCGCGCTTTGCACTTTGGCAGGCGCACGATTGATCTCATCGGCCAAAATAAAGTTAGAGAACAACGGGCCTTTACGCACCACAAACTCTTCTTTCTTTTGGTTATAGATCATGGTGCCCAGCAAGTCGGCAGGCAGCAGGTCGGGCGTGAACTGGATACGGCTAAAATCGGCCTGGATGGCTTTCGAAAGCGTATTGATGGCCAGCGTTTTCGCCAAACCGGGCACACCTTCCAACAGAATGTGGCCATCGGCCAGCAGGCCTATCAGCAGGCGGTCAACCATGTGTTTCTGGCCCACTATCACTTTATCCATCTCCATTTTCAGGATATCAATAAAGGCGCTTTCCTGCTGTATACGTTCGTTCAGCGCACGTATATCGGTCGAATACGAGACGCTGCCGGTTGGCGCCCCGGCACCTGTATTATTTGTCAGATCTTCCATCAGTACTTATTAAAAATTTTCGGTAGGCAAACTTAATCACACCTGTAATTTTTTGCCAATACATATCGGGCGCTAAAATGTTAAATTTTGTTAAATAATGGGTGATGTTAGAGAAGTTGCTGTGTGAAAAATGTTAAAAAGGGTTTTAGCGGCGAAGACTCACCCGGTCGTGGCTGCGCCCGACCACCCTCTCTGCGCTACGCGCAAAGAGGGAACGGTATAATTGTAGCGATGGGTTTAAAACCCATCGCTATATAATCCCCACTACGCCTCCTGCCCTCTTTCCGCGTAGCGGAGAGAGGGTGCCCGGCGAAGCAACGGGCGGGTGAGTCCTCGCCACCACTCCCAAATTTCTAACCCAAAAGTCAAAAATCGCTCACACCCACCACTATAAAGCGTACAATGCTTACCTTTGCAGCCTGATGAGCAAGCACGGACGAATATTAGTAGCCATGAGCGGCGGGGTTGATAGCTCGGTAGCCGCGGTGATGTTGCATGAGCAAGGGTACGAAGTTATTGGCCTTACCATGAAAACGTGGGATTATGCCTCGTCGGGCGGGAGCAGTAAAGAGACCGGCTGCTGCAGCCTGGATAGTATTAACGATGCCCGTGCATTGGCTGTGGCCTATGGCTTCCCGCATTATATACTGGACATCCGCGACGAGTTTGGCGATTTTGTGATCGATAACTTTGTGGATGAATACCTGGCCGGCCGCACCCCTAACCCCTGTGTGCTGTGCAATACCCACATTAAATGGGATGCCCTGCTAAAACGTGCCGATAAACTGGATTGCGAATTTATAGCCACCGGTCACTACGCCAACATCCGTTTGCAGGATAATGGCCGCTACGTGATATCCAAGGGCCACGATGAAAATAAAGATCAATCGTACGTACTTTGGGGCGTATCGCAGCAAAATTTGGCGCGTACCAAATTCCCGCTGGGTGGTTTCAGCAAACCGGCCATCAGGCAAATGGCGCTGGACATGGGTCAGTTTGATTTGGCTAACAAAAGCGAAAGCTACGAGATATGTTTTGTGCCCGATAACGATTACCGCGCCTTCCTGCGGCATAAGGTGGAAGACCTGGACACCCGCATTGGCAGCGGATCATTTGTGCTAACAGATGGTACCGTAGTAGGCCAGCACCAGGGCTACCCTTTTTATACTATCGGCCAGCGGAAAGGCCTGGGCGTAGCTTTGGGCAAGCCTATGTTTGTTACCAAAATTAACCCCGATACCAATACCGTGGTATTAGGCACACAGGAAGAGCTTGAAAAACGCGAGGCCTGGGTGCGCAACCTTAACCTGGTGAAATACGAAAACATTAACCTGCCCCTGCAGGCGGTAACCAAAATACGCTATAAAGATGCCGGCGCCCAAAGCAGCATTGTGCAAATGGGCGATTATATGAAAGTAGAGTTCGATCATAATGTAGCGGGCATTGCCCCGGGGCAATCGGCGGTGTTTTACGAAGGGAATGATCTGCTGGGTGGTGGATTTTTGATGTAATCGTTTGAATCAGAATTTACAGGATTTGAAAATTTTCAGAATTCTGTTCATTCTAAAATCCTGTAAATTCTGATTCAGACAACCTTACAGCACAACCGTTCAATATAAACCCGGGCGAAGTGGAAACCCCACAGCGAAGCGAAGGCCATGGTGCAGCGGGGCGAGGTTTGCAACGAAGCACGGGAACAAACACTGATAGCAGCACAGGCAGTGCTTTTCAAAATAAAATGTAGAGACACGATACTTCGTGTCTCTTTGATATATGTATCTGGATTATCCGGAGACACGAAGTATCGTGTCTCTACAGCATTCAAATGCATATTAATAAGGTGTAAACAATGTTTTAACACAACCTTACCCACACATAAAACGTACTTTAAAGTATTGGAAGCAGGACGGTTTTACGCATTTTATATTTGCTAATCCGCTTGTTTGTCCTTTATTTGCAGAAAAAAATCAGTTAATGGCGAAAAATCTACTCATTGTCGAATCACCGGCGAAGGCCAAAACCATAGAGGGATATCTTGGTAAGGACTTCACCGTGAAATCAAGCTACGGCCACATCCGCGACCTGATCAAGAGCGACGATGCCATTAATATCAGTAATAATTTCGAGCAGAAATACGAAGTACCTGCCGATAAAAAGCAGGTAGTAAGCGAATTAAAGAAGCTGGCCAAGGAAGCCGATACGGTTTGGCTAGCATCTGACGAGGACCGGGAGGGTGAAGCGATCTCCTGGCACTTATTCGAAACCTTAGGACTTAAAGATGCGAATACCAAACGCATTGTATTTCATGAAATTACCAAACCGGCCATTTTACGCGCTATTGAAAACCCGCGCAAAATAGATTACAACCTGGTGAACGCCCAGCAAGCCCGCCGTGTGCTGGACAGGCTGGTAGGTTTCGAACTTTCGCCCGTGTTATGGAAAAAAGTAAAACCATCGCTTTCGGCTGGCCGTGTACAATCGGTAGCTGTAAGGCTGATCGTCGACCGCGAGCGTGAGATCAATAAATTCACTGCCGAGGCTGCTTTCCGCATAGCCGCCACTTTTGGCCAGGGCCGCGATGCCTTTAAAGCCGAACTGGCCGAGCGTTATACCCAGCAGGCCGATGCCGAAAAGTTTTTGAACGATTGCATCCCGGCCACTTTTAAAGTAAACGCGCTGGATACCCGGCCTACCAAACGTTCGCCGGCTGCGCCTTTTACTACATCAACCTTACAACAGGAAGCAAGCCGCAAGCTGGGTTTCTCGGTATCGCGTACCATGTCGCTGGCGCAGCGCCTGTACGAGAGCGGTAAGATCACCTATATGCGTACCGACTCGGTAAACCTGTCGGATACGGCCATCAACGCCGCGCAGGCGCAAATTGTATCAGCCTATGGTAGCCAATACCACCAGATGCGTAAGTACAAAACCAAATCTGCCAGCGCGCAGGAAGCGCACGAGGCTATCCGCCCTACCTACTTCGATCAGCATACGGTTGACGGTGACGCTTCGGAAAAGCGTTTGTACGAACTGATCTGGAAACGCGCCATCGCATCGCAAATGAGCGAAGCACAGTTTGAAAAAACCACCGCTAAAATTGGTATATCTACCCGCAGCGAAGAACTGACCGCCAACGGCGAGGTGATGAAGTTTGACGGCTTTTTGAAGGTATACCTCGAATCGAACGATGACGAGGACGATAACCAGCAGGACGGCGACAACGCCATACTGCCGCCATTAGCTGTAGGCCAGGTGCTGGATATGCGCGAAATGACCGCGATTGAGCGTTACTCGCGCCCGCCGGCACGCTATACCGAGGCCAGTTTGGTGAAGAAACTGGAAGAACTGGGCATCGGCCGCCCGTCTACCTATGCCCCTACCATATCTACCATACAGAACCGTGGTTACGTAGTAAAAGAAGAGCGCGAAGGCCGCAGCCGCAATTTCCGTGTACTAACACTGAAAGCCGGCAGCATTAAAAAGGAAGAACGCACCGAAAATACCGGTGCCGAACGTAATAAACTTTTCCCTACCGATATTGGCGCCGTGGTGAACGATTTCCTGGTGCAGTATTTTAACGGTATTGTCGATTTCCACTTCACAGCCGGGGTAGAGAAGAAGTTTGACGAGATAGCGCAGGGCCTGGAAGAATGGACGGATATGATCCGCAAGTTTTACGATCCTTTCCATGTAGAGGTAGAGAACACCCTAAAGACCGCCGACAAAGCTACCGGCGAACGCGAATTAGGCGTACATCCCGAAAGCGGTAAAAAGATATCGGTTCGTATAGGCCGCTACGGCCCGTTTGTACAGGTTGGCGAAAATGCTACCGACGAAAGTGAAGAGAAGCCCTTATACGCCAGTCTCCGGGCCGGGCAAATGATAGAGACCATTAGCCTTGAAGAAGCCTTAGACCTGTTTAAATTGCCTAAAAAGGTGGGCATTTTTGAAGATAAGGACATGACGGTAGCCATTGGCAAGTTTGGCCCGTACATTCGCCATAACAGCGCGTTCTACTCGCTGCCAAAAGAGGTTGATCCGCTGGATGTGACCGAACCGCAGGCGATAGAGATCATTGAGGCCAAGCGCAAACGCGATGCCGAACGCCTGATCAAAACTTTTGCTGAAGACCCCGATTGCAAGATACTGAACGGCCGCTGGGGACCGTATATTGAATTTGGTAAACTGAACGTTAAGATACCTAAAGATAAAGACCCGCAGCAGCTAACCTATGCCGAGTGCAAGGCCCTGGCCGACGCGATGCCTAAGGACACCAAAAAAGGCAGGTTCGGCGCTAAATCCGCTGCCGCTCCGAAGGCTGCCGCCGCTAAAAAGCCGGCTGCTAAAAAGGCACCGGCTAAAAAGGCTGCACCGAAGAAGAAGTAGTGAGTGAGTAGTTGATTAGGTTGATTGAGTGAATAGTTGAACCTAATCAACTTAATCTAACTCAGTCAACCTAATCAACTAAAAATGAAAAAAGACCTGCCGGAAAATATAGTAGAAGATATAGCCATTGCGGTGGCTTTGGAGGGAGAAGGCCCGGAGTTTAAAACCTGGTATGTTTACCTGATCAACCTGAAGAACGAGCCGATAGAGAATGTACTGATCACCAGCAAAGGCTATGGCGAAAAGGACGGCGAGCAGGTAAAAACATCAACCCTGCGCCACATGTTCCCGCTGGTGGAAGCTGGTACATACAAACTGATAGAACCGATAGACGAACAAACCTTCGGCCTTACCAACGAGTACTGGTTAAGCTACTACATAGGCCGCGAGATCTTCGACAAGAAATTCATCTTCCTGCCCGAAAGTATCGTAGAATCGAACTTTATTAAATTACCTGTGGTGAATAAACCGGGGGTGATGATTGGGAAATAAATATGCAAATGCGAAGATGTGCAGATATGCAAATGATTTGCCACTTCGGTGAGCATTCCTTCATACGCACATCTGCATATTTGCACATCTGCACATAAGTTCCCCCTTTAGGGGGCCTACCCTTTAAACATCCCGTATTTCAAAATACAATATATCGCCCTCACACCGTCCTTCCAGCCAATCTTTTTACCCTCTTCGTAAGTACGGCCGTAGTAGGATATGCCCACTTCGTAAATACGTATTTTAGGGATGCGCGCTACCTTTAGGGTTACCTCGGGTTCAAAGCCAAAACGTTGTTCTTCCAACTTAATACCTTGTATCATTTTGGTATTGAACAGTTTATAACAGGTCTCCATATCCGTAAGGTTCAGGTTGCCAAACATATTGGTTGCTAAGGTTAGCCAGCGGTTGCCAATGGTGTGCCAAAAGAACAGGATACGATGCGGATTTCCTCCCATAAAGCGCGAACCGAAAACCACATCAGCGAAGCCCTTAACAACCGGTTTTAACAGGTCGTTATATTCGGCAGGATCGTACTCTAAGTCGGCGTCCTGGATAACAAGGTAGTCGCCGGTGGCTTTTTGTATACCGGTATGCAGGGCGGCGCCTTTGCCCATATTTACCGCGTGCTTAAAGTACTGGATATTCAACTCAGGGTTGGCCTGTTGGTAATCTTGTATGGCTTGTTCGGTATGGTCTTTAGAACAGTCGTTTACAATGATGATCTCTTTTTTGATACCGCCAACCAGTTCAACCGTTTTTATTTTATCCAGGATAAGATGGATGGTATTACCTTCGTTATAGGCAGGGATGATAATGGATAGGCTGGTGATATTCATTTAAGGGGTAATTGTTTGTGCGATACGTGTTAAGTTTCCAAAAATATAAAAAATTGTGAAGTTGATGGAGATAGGAGTATTAGCCTAAGATTACCTTCTCAAATTCATCTAAACTTACAATGTTAATTCGGGGAAAATCGATCAGTTTTAAAGGAGCGAAATGTTTATCATTTGTAACAAGAAAATCTGCATTAGCAGCAATTGACAGGTCTGCAAATTTATTGTCATCGGCATCAAGTTCAACTAAATTCCATTTGAAATATGGTTCTTCAAAAGTAACGTTTGGTGCCACACTTAGTATTGAGAGAACTAAATTTGCAGTCTTTTCAGAGTATCGCCTAATCAGCATTTCCTCATACTCAGCCATAATCTCGTTACTTATTAGCCATTCAAAACGCCCTGTTTTAAAAGCAATATATAGCCAATAATATTTACTTTGAGAGGGAATAGAGACTAAAAGACAATTGGTATCAATAACAACCTTCATTGATCGGGATCATTGAGCATCTTATCAAAGTCATCTTGTATATATCCTTTTTCTATAACCACATGATTTATTTCTTGCTCTAATAATGCAGAATAATGATCGACCAGCACTTGTTTCAATTGCAGCGTATCTTCTTCAGACATCGGGATATTAAAAAGTCTGAGCAAACTAACCTGAACAGGATTAAGTTCGGTATGTGATCGTTGTGGTAATGCCATTGTTTTCTTTAATGCATATCAAAGTTAATGAAATAGACTTTAATAGCCAAATCATCACCCCTAAGCCATAAATCTAAAAACAGCTATGAACTATCAACTATGAACCACCAACTTTTACTATTTTGCCCTTTCTATTAACAAACACACATGCTGGAACAACTGGATCTGCTTAACCTGATGGTGCTGGACATTGAGACCGTGCCGCAATACGCCACCCACGATGAACTGCCCGAACACATGCAGAAACTGTGGGATGCCAAGACCCAGTACCAGCGCAAAGAAGAACCCGCCGATACTTTCTACGAGCGTGCCGGCATCTGGGCCGAGTTCGGCAAGATTGTTTGTATTTCCGTGGGGATGTTCACCAAAGAAATGCCTACCGGATTCCGCGTAAAATCATTTGCCGGGCATGACGAGCGCGAGTTACTGGTAAAGTTTGCCATGATGCTGAAAGGCAGACCGGCTAACCTGGTGCTTTGCGCGCACAATGGCAAGGAGTTTGATTTCCCTTACATTTGCCGCCGTATGCTGATACATGGTATTAAGCTGCCTGCTCAGCTGCAAATAGCAGGTAAAAAACCATGGGAGATCAATCATATCGATACCATGGAACTGTGGAAATTCGGCGATTATAAAAGCTATACTTCGCTAAGTTTGTTAACAGCTATATTTGATATCCCCACCCCGAAAGATGATATAGACGGCAGCCAGGTAGGCCACGTATATTGGAACGAGAACCAGCTCGACCGTATTTGTACCTATTGCCAGAAAGATGTGATAGCCACCGCTCAACTGCTGCGCCGATTCCGCGGGCAGGATTTAATAGCCGACGACAGCATAACCATAGTTGCCCCTGATGCTTAAAGTAAATAACCTTAAAGTAGCCTTTAAAAGCCGCGATGGTGTGTTCGAAGCCGTTAAGGGAATCTCCTTTGAATTAAAAAAAGGCGAAACCCTGGGCATCGTGGGCGAATCCGGCTCGGGGAAATCGGTTACCTCGCTGGCGCTGATGCGGCTGCATGATGAAAAGTATACCGGTATCAGCGGCAACATCCTGTTGGATGATACCGACCTGCTGGCCCTGCCCGAAAAGCAGATGCAGCAATGGCGCGGCAATAAGATCGCCATGATCTTCCAGGAGCCGATGACATCGTTAAACCCGGTCATCACTTGTGGCAAACAGGTTACCGAGGCTATACAACTGCACCTTGGTATGGATAAAAAAGCGGCTAAGACGGCGGCCATCGCTTTGTTTAACGAAGTGCAGTTGCCCCGTCCCGAGGCCATTTTTGATAGTTACCCGCACCAGCTATCGGGCGGGCAAAAGCAGCGGGTAATGATAGCCATGGCCTTAAGCTGCAACCCCGAACTGCTGATAGCCGACGAACCCACCACCGCCCTTGATGTAACGGTACAGAAAACCATCATCGAATTATTGCTGAAATTAAAGGCCGAGCGCTGCATGAGCCTTATCTTCATCTCGCACGATCTGGGCGTCATCAGCGAGATAGCCGACCGTGTGGCCGTGATGTATAAAGGCGAGATTGTAGAGCAATGCACCGTTAAGCAGGTGTTTAATAGTCCGCGGCACCCGTATACCAAGGGGCTGCTGGCTTGCCGCCCCTCGCCTGCTTTGCATTTAAGGATATTGCCAACCGTGGCCGATTTTTTAAGTGCAGGTGATAACGCCGACCTGAACGAGATTAGAACCCGTTACACCTACTCCCCTGCCGAAATTGCCGAACGGAAAAAGCAACTCTATATCCAACAGCCACTACTTAGCGTAAATGATTTGAATACGTGGTTCCCCGTTGGCGGAGGCCTGTTTGACAAGAAAAAGCAGGTGGTAAAAGCGGTTAACGGGGTTAGCTTCGATGTTTTCCCCGGCGAAACATTGGGCTTGGCTGGCGAATCGGGCTGCGGCAAAACCACTTTGGGGCGCAGTATTTTGCGTTTGATAGAACCGACTTCGGGACAGATCAGTTTCGAAGGTACCGACCTGCGCCAACTGAACACCACCGCTATGCGCCAGATGCGCCGCGATGTACAGATCATTTTTCAGGACCCCTACTCGGCGCTTAACCCGCGGCTTACCGTGGGTGATTCACTGATGGAACCATTGCAGGTACACCAGCTTTATAACAACAATACCGAGCGTAAACAAAAGGTACTGCAACTGCTGGAACGCGTTAACCTTAACCCCGATCATTTTAACCGCTACCCGCACGAGTTTTCGGGCGGGCAAAGGCAGCGCATTGTGATAGCCCGCGCGCTGGCCCTGCAGCCACGGTTTATCATCTGCGATGAATCTGTTTCGGCGCTTGATGTTTCGGTGCAGGCCCAGGTGCTTAACCTGCTGCGCGAATTGCAGGAAGAACTGAAGCTAACCTACATCTTTATCTCGCACGATCTATCAGTCATCAAGCACATCAGCGACCGCATCATGATCATGAACAAAGGCCAGATAGAAGAGATAGGCGATGCCGATGCTATTTACGATCATCCGCAAAAAGATTATACCAGGCGGTTGATAGCTGCGATACCGGGGAAACAGTAGTAATATGTGTAATATTATTTTGTAACTTTATCGTATGAAAGTAGTTGAAGCTGTAATTGTTGACAAAGATATATTAGGCGGCACCCCTGTTTTTAAAGGGACACGTGTACCTGTTAAAAACTTGTTTGATTACCTTGAAGCCGGCGATTCATTGAACGACTTTCTGAACGACTTCGACTATATACCACGCGATTACTGCCTGGCGGTATTACAAACATCCGAAAAGCTACTTACGGATGCCCACCTGTATGAAAATATTAATTGATGAGCAGTTGCCTGTAAAACTTAAATACAGGTTTATAGATACCGGTTACGAAATACTTACTGTGCGCGATATGGATTGGCTGGGTACTAAGAACGGCAGTCTGCTTGCACTCATGTCGGCCAATAATTTCGATGTATTACTTACCAACGATAAAAACCTTTACTACCAGCAAAAGGTTAGCGACTTAAAGATTTGTATCGTTAACATCAATTCTAAAACCAACCGTTATGAAGATGTTTTTGAATTGATAAACCCTATAAAAAGCAAACTGGCCGAGGTAGAAATTTATCTGCAACATTCAAAAGGCGGCTACTTTATTGTGTAGCACTCCCATCAACTTAAACCCGATTGCAGCGGAAACCCCGGAACGCAGCGTAGCGAAGTGAGGAGTTGTAGCGGAAAGCGGGGCTACAGGTACCGATGAAATGCTAACCGTTCATTTTCAAATATCTGAATCAGGATTTTCAGAATTTAAGAATGAGCAGAATTCTGGAAATTTTAAAATCTTGTAAATTCTGATTCAGACAAACTTTGCGCCCTTTGTGGTTAAATTACCCTTATAGTTAAATTAACCTAACAACCTGTATCTTTGCATTATTATAATACTACCTATGTCTAAAAAGAAACAGAAACATAATTCTTCTATTAAGCAGGTGCTTACGCAAATGGTGCTTGATATTTTTGAGAAGAACGGAAATATACCACAAAACTATAAACAGGTATCGGCCGCGCTGAACGTGCATGACGATGAGGCCCGCAAGGTGATACTGGAGATACTGAAAGATGAGGCCTTTGCCGGCGTGCTGAAAGAGATAAGCCACGGCAAATTTCAACTGGTAGAACTGAAAACCTTTGTTGAAGGTAAGGTTGACCTCACTAACGATGGCTCGGCCTTTATTGTTACCGACGATACCGATGAGAGCGACATTTACGTTGCTCCCCGCAAACTGAAGAACGCCCTGAACGGCGACCGTGTGAAGGTTTATGTTTACGCCAAAAGCAAGGGCAAGCGTAAAGAGGGCGAGGTGATAGAGATCATCAAGCGTGCCAAAACCGAGTTTACCGGCATTGTAAAACTATCGGAGCGGTTTGCCTTTTTTGTGCCGGACGATCGCAAGATGATGCACGACATATTCATCCCCATTGCCGATCTTAACGGTGCAAAGAACGGCATAAAGGCCGTTGCCGAAATAACCGATTGGCCGCCTGAAGCCAAAAACCCTATTGGCCGCATTAAACATATACTGGGCGAGCAGGGCGAGAACGATACCGAAATGAACGCCATTTTGGCCGAGTATGGTTTCCCGCTGTCGTTCCCTAAAGAGGTAGAGGAAGAATCGGAAGCGATACCGGATGTGATCAGCGAAGCCGAGATAGCCCGCCGCCGCGATTTCAGGAACGTGCTGACCATGACCATCGACCCGGTTGATGCTAAGGATTTTGACGATGCCCTGTCGTTCCGCAAGCTGGATAACGGCAATTACGAGGTGGGGGTACATATTGCCGATGTGGCGCACTACATTGTGCCCGATTCGGCCCTGGATAAGGAAGCTTTTGACCGAGGCACATCGGTTTATTTGGTTGACCGCGTGATTCCCATGCTGCCCGAAAGGTTATCGAACGGGCTATGCTCATTGCGGCCAAAAGAAGATAAACTTTGCTTCGCCGCCGTTTTTGAACTGGATGATAATGCAAGGGTGATCAATGAGTGGTACGGCAAAACCGTTATCCACTCCGACCGCCGCTTTGCTTATGAGGAAGTGCAGGAGATAATTGAAGCTAAAGAAGGTGAGTACAGTGAAGAGATACTTACGCTGAACGCTTTGGCTTATAAACTGCGCGATGCCAAGTTTAAGAATGGCGCCATCAGCTTTGAAACTACCGAGGTTAAATTTAAGCTGGACGAAAAAGGCAAGCCCGTTGGCGTTTACGTGAAAGAGCGTAAAGATGCGCATAAACTAATTGAAGACTTTATGCTGCTGGCCAACCGCAAAGTGGCCGAATATGTGAGTAAGCTGGGCAAGGGCAAAAACAAATACACCTTTGTATACCGTGCGCACGATGCGCCCAACCCCGATTCGCTGGGCAATTTCGCGCAGTTTGCGGCACGGTTTGGTTACCGCATCAATATGAAATCGGACAGGGAGATAGCTAAATCGTTAAACTTTTTAATGACGGACGTAGAGGGTAAAAAAGAGCAGAACGTGCTTACCCACCTGGCCATCCGCAGCATGGCGAAGGCTATTTATACCACCAAAAGCAGCAGTCACTACGGTTTGGCTTTTGATCATTACACGCACTTTACCTCGCCCATACGCCGTTATCCCGATGTGATGGTGCACCGCCTGCTATTTCATTATTTAAATGGCGGCCAGAGCGCCAATGCCGAACATTACGAAAAATTGTGCTCGCACAGCTCGGCCATGGAGAAAAAGGCGGCTGATGCCGAACGCGCATCGGTTAAATACAAACAGGCTGAATACCTGAAAGATAACGTGGGCAGCATCTTCAACGGTATCATTTCGGGCGTTACCGAGTGGGGCATGTATGTAGAGATCATTGAAAATAAATGCGAGGGTATGATACGCCTGCGTGATATTGCTGATGATTTTTATACCTTAGACGAGAAAAATTACGCCATCATCGGTCAGCGTAAAAAGAAGGTTTATCAGTTGGGGGATGAGGTGCGCATCAAGGTTAAAAATGTAGACCTTGCTAAAAAACAGATAGATTTTTCTTTGGTGCAGGACCGGTAAGTTATATTGTCAAAACAAAGTGTTAAATAGCGCATACCACAAGGCTGTAATAGCGTTGTGGTAAATGCAGGCGCCAATACTCACCCGGTCGTTGCTTCGCTCGACCACCCTCTCTTCGCCTTCGGCGGAAAGAGGGGATGGGTTATCTGATACTGCTTCTGCCCTCTTTTCGCGCAGCGAAGAGAGGGTCGACCAGCGAAGCGAGGTCGGGGTGAGTCTACGCCGCTTGGATAGGCGTCTTGCAACGACAATTTTTTACACATAAAACTCGTTTAAAACTGATCTTATTTTAATGGATCAGTTTTCTGAATATTGATGAAGACCCTTGATGAACTGCAAAGCCTGATACAACAGGCTGTTGAACAATTAAAATACCCCAGCCAACCGCCCGATCTGTACGAGCCGATAGGCTATATCCTGTCGCTGGGTGGCAAGCGCCTGCGCCCCGCCCTGCTGTTGATGGCCTGCGATATTTTTGGCGGCGACGTTGATAAAGCCGTTAAAGCCGCGCTGGCTATAGAAGTGTTCCACAATTTTACGCTGATGCACGACGACATTATGGACAAAGCGCCCCTGCGCCGCGGCCAGGTGACCGTGCACGAGCGCTGGAACCAGAACGTAGCCATACTGGCCGGCGATGCCATGATGGTAGAGGCCAATAAGCTGATGCTGCAGGTACCCGACCCGATATTGCGCACTGTGATGGATATTTTTAACGATACCGCGACCGGCGTGTGCGAAGGCCAGCAATTTGACATGAGCTTTGAAAGCCGCGACCGTGTTGGCGCCGATGAATACATTAATATGATCCGCCTTAAAACGGCCGTGCTGTTAGGTGGTGCACTAAAGATAGGTGCTTTGATAGGCGGCGCTGATCAAAAGGACGCGGCCTTGCTGTATACCTTTGGCGAACAGTTGGGCATCGCTTTCCAGCTGCAGGATGATATTTTAGACGTTTACGGCGACCCGGATAAGTTTGGCAAACAGGTGGGCGGAGATATTATATCAAACAAAAAAACCTACCTGCTGATAAAAGCGCAGGAACTGGCCACCGGCGAAAACGCTGACGCGCTGAACAACTGGTTAAATGATACCAATGCCGATGCGCAGCAAAAAGTAGCCGGGGTTACCGGTATCTATAATGATCTGCAAATACGCCAGCAAGCTGAGCAGGCCATGCAAACCTACGCCACCGAAGCCTTTAACGCGCTTAATGCCATTAACCTGCCCGACGACCGCAAACAATACCTGCGCGGCTTTGCCGATAGTTTATTGGTGAGAGAATATTAAAACTAAAACCGCTGTGTCCTCTGTGGTTTTTTCTCTGTGATCTTTGTGGTTAAATTTTCACCACAGAGGTTACGGAAGTTTTCACAGAGGACACAGAGGTTTTTGTTTTTTGGATCTTATAGCCCCGCTATCGCGGCTTTCAGTTCGTTTACATCGGCCGATGAACTGGTGGCATCGGCAAATATGCTTTGCGAAGTAGCCTTGCCGCCATAAAAATTGGCATTCGCGCTTTTATCTACCGAGATATTAGAACCATTGATGCTTAGCCCAGCGAACAACCCTTTGCTGCGTGAGTACGAGTACACTTCGGCCTCCAGTTTATAATCGGTACTGGCGGTGCCGCTGCGACCTACCGGGCCTGCTGCTACAGATATATCGCCGCCAATGGTAAAATCGCCGTTCTGCATTTTGGTCAGCACGTCTTTGTGCTTGAATACCAGCACCAAATCAACCGACTGCACGCCGATCTGCAAGCCCAGGCTGCCGCCGGTAAAGGTTACAAATACGGGGTTGCTCCATTTGCCATCGGCCATTTTAACAATAGCTACACCTTTGCCGCGCTTACCGCCAACAGCCAAGCCTGCGTTGATCATATGCGGGATGATGATCATACCATGCGCTTCCTGTATCAGCTGCGATGGGATGCTTTCCTTCATTTTAGAGAAATCGTGGATCACGGTGGTCGACTTTTGGATGCGCTCGGTCTCCTTACCGGCATCTTTGGCCGATACTAATGCGATAAAGCAGGTGAGCAAAGCGGGTAGTATTAAAATTTTTATTGTTTTCATGGGTATGTTTATTTGTGATAGAACGCTGATATTACCGATTAGTTTAAATAATTATCATTTCGAACCCTTGGAGGATGGGTATAGCGGGGCAAGGGTGAGAACTATCTCTTGACCGCAGGGAAAAAATCTGATACATGCGCAAATTACAGCGTATAAGATCTCTCCTCACACCACCACTCAGGTCAGCCCTGGTTCGTTCGAAATGACATGTTGTAGACCACTCTTTCCCATCCGCACATTTGCACATCCGCATATCTGCACATTCAGCTATCTTTGTCCCATGCTTACCCCGCAACAAGTATTTTCCATCGCTGCCGAACAACAATTCGCTGATGTTGCCCTGCAGGTTTTTCGGCACCAGGCGCGGCGTTGCGCTGTTTACCGGCAATTTATTGAAGGTTTGCGGGTAGATGCTGATAGGGTAGATGCTGTATACCAGATCCCTTTTCTGCCGATATCGTTCTTTAAATCGCACCGGGTATTAAGCTCGGATGCGCCGGTTAATATCACTTTCACCAGTTCGGGCACTACAGGGATGATCACCAGCACCCATCACGTTACCGATGTAAGCTGGTACGAGGCAAGTTTCCGCAGGGCGTTCGGATTGTTTTATGGCGATATTAAGGACTATTGCGTACTGGCCCTGCTGCCCGCCTACCTGGAGCGCGAAGGTTCATCACTGATCTACATGGCGCAGGATCTGATCAGCCGATCGCAAAACACAGACAGCGGCTTTTACCTGTATAACCATGCCGAACTATACGATCATTTACAGCGCCAGCAGCAAATGGGCAAACCTACCATACTCATCGGCGTAACCTTTGCCCTACTCGACTTTATTGAACAGTACCCCATTCAATTCCCCGAACTGATCGTGATGGAGACCGGCGGCATGAAAGGCCGCCGCAAAGAAATGATACGCGAAGAACTGCACCGCGACCTGTGCGCGGGTTTTGGTGTAAGCAAGATCCACTCGGAATATGGCATGACCGAACTGCTATCGCAAGCCTATTCCAAGGGCGATGGCATCTTCAACTGCCCGCCCTGGATGCGCATCATCACCCGCGATACCAACGATCCGCTAAGTTTAACCGGCACTAACCGCACCGGCGGTATCAACGTGATCGACCTGGCCAATATCAACTCCTGCAGTTTTATAGCCACCCAAGATCTGGGTAAAGTTTACGCCGATGGATCGTTTGAAGTACTGGGGCGGTTTGATCATTCGGATATCAGGGGGTGTAATTTGTTGGTGGGGTAGTTGCTATGTGGCAATTTAACCACAAAGGACGCAAAGGATTGGCAAGCGGGTCAACACAAAGACCACAAAGGCCTTTTATCAGTCATAAAAGCTTTGTGCCCTTTGTGAAAACTCTTTGTGGACTTTGTGGTTAAATCAACACATTGCCTGATCCACAAAAGAATATTTTTATTTTTGCTAATATCCATCGCATAATATCATGATAGACAAATTTTTAAAAGACGAACAAGACCCCAAAGCCGTTGAAAAGGTATACACCCGTTTGGTTGACCTGCTAACCAGCGGCGAGGAGATATTATACATTGCCACCCAGAAAAAACCACTGGTGAACATCCTGCCCGATTGCATTGCCCTTACCAATAAGCGGGTACTGTTTTTTACCCCGGCCAATTTGGGCCTTTCCATTAAGTTTGTTGATTTTGTTTGGAAAGACATTGTTGACGTGTTCACCAAGGAAGAGATCATTGGGGCCATTTTTAGTGTAAAGACCACCAACGGTGCCGAGATGGGTGTTGATTACCTGCCCAAAGTGCAGGCCCGCAAGCTATACCAATACGCCCAGGAACGCAAAGAAGCCGAACGTGAGGCCCGTCGCCTGCGCGACCTGGAAGATAAACGCGCCGAATCGGGTTCGGTTAGTATCGATAAAGCGCAGCAGGTAGCTTTTCAACCTATCAATGTTCCGCCGCCTGCGCCCGAGCCGGTAGTACCGCCAGCACCCGTTATTGAGACAAAACCAGATGTGCTGACCGAGAAATTGAAGAAGCTGAAAACGCTGTTCGATAACGGCTTGATATCGCAGGAAGAATATAACCAGAAGAAAATGGAGTTACTGAGCGATTTGTAAAGTTCGCCGCTCCATCCCCAAAATTTGTCATTGCGAGGAGCTTGCGGTGGGTATAAGCGAAAGGGCGACGTGGCAATCTCGTAGTTCGCAAATCAAACTACGAGATTGCCACGCTATCGCTCGCAATGACAAATTTATTAACGCCGCTCCTACTTCCCTTCCGGCAACTCTATCGGGTTATTAACCACCTTGGTAAGCGGCCCGGTATACCCTTTCACATTAATAGAGGCTATCTTCGACGGATCTACCATATCCATACCATTGCTACCACGCTTAGCCTGTCCCGAACCGTGCGATGCCTTCATAAAGCCCGAAGGGTCTTTGGCGCGGGCTTCTTTTAGTTTGGCCATATTCTCCGGGCTTGTCCTGATATCATCGGCAGGTGGGGCTATGGTTTGGTTGCTGGCGCGGATATCCTCAAAACCTTCAAACTTAAATATCACCTCCTTTTTCGCGTCGCTGGCTTCCAGTATCAACCCGGGCAGGCCGTTCAATTTCCATGGACCGGTTTGAAAAGGCAGATCTGCGCAAAACCAGGCGGTATAGTCGCGGCCCTTAAAATGGGCGGTGGCCATTTGGCATTGCAGGCCGCTGATGCTCATGGTATCTTTTTTTATCTGCCATTTAATAGCTGGCAATGGCTCCTCTACCAGGTAATAGTTTACTACCGTTTCTTCGGTGTAAAGCTTTTTCTCTTTAGGGTATTGGTAATATTCTTCGGCTTGTGTAGGGGGGCCACCTTGTATGGTTAGCGTAAGGGCGTTCGGGTTCGATGCGTTTTTTACCTGGTTCATCACATCGGCTACCATTTTTTGCTCGGCAAGTTGCTTATCCAGGCTTTTATAAACGCTGGCATCACGGCCAACCAGCAAGGCCAGTCTTTCTGTATAGGGTTTATCCCGGTGCAAGGTATCCCGCACATGGCTGAAGTTATAAACCGCTTTGCCAATAGCAGGCTCGGGCTTTTGGGCTGATGCCGTAAAACAAATAATTGCAGCAATAATAGTTAACAGGTATTTCATAAAGTAGGATATTAGTTGAGGTAAAGCTACAGATATTAATTCAAACTACGATTATTTCGTAGTAACAAATCGGTGATTTATCCCGCGAGGGATTGGAGGAAAAGCCCGGAGCCGAAAGGTGTTTGTGTGTTGGATTGGCGAGGACTTGTACGGAAAGCCCGGGCCGCAGGCAACGCCATAGCTGTCTGAACCGTTGATTTTTTATGATTATTCTGATTACGCTGATTCTTCTCCCCCCGCAAACCTTTCGTCTTTTACCTTTCGTCTTTCAACTCAAAAAACGGCAACTCCTGTATAAAAGCATACCGTTCGTTCACAAAATCAATACGGCAATAGTAATGTTGCAGGCCATTGGTAACGGCCAGCAAGGGGACCTTGTGCACCATGTTGTACCGGGCAATCTGATCGAACACGGCCTGGGTAATATTAACAGATGGGGCTTTACATTCTACCAGTAACACCTTTTCGCCACGGGCATTGCGCACCAAAATATCGGTGCGGCGGGCCATGCCGTGCAATTTCAAGCCACCCTCAAGACCGATCAGTGTTTTTGGGTAGCTTTTATAGCCGATAAGGTATTGCACAAAATGCTGCCGCACCCATTCTTCGGGGGTAATGATGATGCTCTTCTTCCGCAATTCATCAAACAGGGTATACTGGCCGTCATGCTCGGTTATTTTAAAAGGGTATGGCGGTAAATTAAGCGGTTGCAGCACATCCATGGGCGCTAAAATTAGGAATATCTCGGGGAAATAGGGAATGATCCTGAAAAGCAAAGGCAGTAAGCCTTGCCTGCTCTCTCCAGTGCGGCAATCTCATAGTACGTAAATCAAGCTATAAGATTGCCACGTCGCCCCATCACCACCGCCCACATAATATTCTTCCATATCACATCAACCGTGGCAAAACCGGCTGTTTCCAGTTCTTTCAGATGCCAAAGTACGGGGGTATGATAATCGTGCGCGTCCTGGTGGGCCATCCATAGCTGCCAGTCGGCTTCGGTCGATCCCAGTTTCAGGGCCTCTTCCTTCCAGCGGGCAATGTGTTTTTGATAAATTTCGTCGGTAGCGCCGCGGGTTTGATCGGCAAAAACAAATACACCGCCCGGCCTTAGCATTTGGTACAGCTTGCTATACAGCGCGGCTTTCTGTTTATCGGGGATATGATGAATGGCGATGCTGGAAATAACCAGGTCGAAGCTCTCATCACTAAAATCCAGGTTACTAAAATCCTGTTGATGATAATGGATATTAGTATTATCCTTAAACCGTTCGCGGCATTCGTTCAGAATATCGGCCGAAAGATCGAGCGCGTGGATCTCTGCCTGCGGGAAATGCTGCAGGGCCGCTGCTGTTAAATTTCCGGTACCACAACCTAAGTCCAATATCCTTGCCGGGTGCAGATCATCGGGCACGTAATAAAACAGGTTATAAAATATTTCATCGTACCGCGGTACGCAGCGACTGATCAGTTCGGTATAGCGCGAACTTAACTGATCGTAAAAATCTTCAACGGATTGCATTTTTAAAGTTAAGTAATGTTGTCCATAGTCCATAGACCATGGTCCATAGTTAGAAGATCGTTTTTCTGCTATGGTCTATGGTCCATCGTCTATGGACTAAACAAAAAATTCCCTATCTTCACCGCCCGAAATCATTGGGGAACATGAAATTATTAGAAGGAAAGACCGCGCTGATCACCGGCGCATCAAAAGGCATAGGCCGCAAAATAGCTGAGAAATTTGCCGAGCACGGTGCCAACGTGGCATTCACCTACTTGTCGTCGGTTGAAAAAGGCCAGGCTTTAGAACAGGAATTGCAGTCGTTTGGTACCAAAGTAAAAGGCTACCGCTCCGACGCTTCGAAGTTTGACGAGGCCGAAAAACTGATCGCCGATATTATAACCGATTTCGGTACGCTGAACATTGTGGTGAACAATGCCGGCATCACCAAAGACGGCCTGCTGATGCGCATGACCGAAGACCAATGGGATGAAGTGCTGGATGTGAACCTGAAATCGATATTCAACGTAACCAAGGCCGCCTCTAAAATTATGATGAAAAACCGTAATGGCGTGTTCATTAATATGAGTTCGGTAGTGGGTGTGCAGGGCAATGCCGGGCAGGCCAATTACGCTGCTTCAAAGGCGGGCATTATCGGTTTCTCTAAATCGGTAGCTAAAGAGTTGGGCTCGCGCAATATCCGCACCAACGTGGTAGCCCCGGGTTTCATTAAAACCGAAATGACCGACGTGCTCGACCCTAAAGTGGTAGAAGGCTGGGAGGCCGGTATCCCGCTTAAACGTGGCGGCGAGCCTGAAGACGTAGCCAACTGCTGCGTGTTCCTGGCATCGGATATGGCAACTTACATCACCGGGCAGGTAATACCTGTTGATGGCGGGATGTTGTAGGTTGGTCCGAAAGACGGAAAAGTCGGCAAGTCCGAAAGATATATGTAGAGGCCGTATCATAAATCAAATGATGCGGTCTTTATTTTTTTAGCCTAATAGCTGAATTTGGTATTGAGTTTCTATGGAATTTTTTGAGGGGGAGGGGGTAGCTTTCTTGGGCGAACCTGAGTGGTAAAACGACTCATTTAAGCCGCTTTTTTCCTTAGATTTTGTGCGATTGCAACTAAACCCCATTCTATTTCTACTTTTTCCTTGCCGCGGAGCATAAACCGTTTAAAGCCATGGTTCTGCTTAATATTACCAAATACAGGTTCTACATCAAAGCAGCGTTTCTTTCGCCGTTGTATGCCTTCTTCACTGTTTAACAGCTCGTGCGCCTTTTGTTTCAGGCGGTTCAGGTTTTCATTGATTTCAATGATCCGATTCCCTTTTGATTTATGGCAAATACCGTTCAGCGGACAGTTAGCGCAGTTAACTGCCTGGTATCTTTTTACCGTTTGTTCAAACTCCGTGCTTGTTTTTCTTTTACTTGTTCCGATGAAATTCATTTGCTGGCCCATCGGGCAGATGTAACAATCTTTCTCCTGGTTGTAAAAAAGCTTATTTGCTGCAAAAGGGTGCTTGTTGTTGTGATTCTCATTTTGTTCCTTATCGAACATCCCATACTTTACAAAGGCGATTGTTCCTTTTTGTTCCAACCGCGTGTAGTTCTCCTCGGAGCCATATCCGGCATCGGCTGTAAGCACTTGCGGTGCTTTGCCAAAGCTGACTTCATGCTGCGCTAAATGAGCACTTAATGTATTGGTGTCTGTGGTGTTGGAGTGAATGGTGTAATTGACAATGAACTGGTTGGATGTGGATATCTGAACATTATACCCCGGTTTTAACTGGCCGTTTTTCATGTGGTCTTCCTTCATCCGCATGAATGTGGCATCCGTATCGGTCTTGGAATAGCTGTTGCGTTCACCCAGCAGAGCTTCCTGCTGCTCATAGCGGGCAATGGCCTGCGGGTAATGTTTGCTGATATACCGCAGCTTGCTTTTGACCTGTTTGGAAACATCCTCACGCGAGGAAAGCTTCTCATTGAGTTTATCTACTGCGGCATTGACCTTTTCACTGTCAATAACAGTAAAGTCAGGCGGATCAGGCAGCCTGTCTTCTTCTTTTGCTACGCTTTGGGCATAGTCCCATATCTCTGACAGCTGCTTTTTCATCTTTTCCTTATTGGTCTGAATCGCTTTCTTCCAGACAAAGGTATACCGGTTTGCATTCGCCTCTATCTTTGTCCCGTCCGTATTCACTTCTTCAATACTGAGCAGGCCTTCCTCTGCCAAAAGTTTCACCACATCTTCGAACACATCACGCAGCGCATGCTTCAAACGTACGCCCCGGAAACGGTTGATCGTATTATGATCAGGATAGTTCATCGAACTCAGCCACATCAGGTAAACGCTTTCCCGGCAGGCTGCTGCCAGCTTTCGGCTGGAGTAGGTGTTGGTTACATACCCATATACCAGCACCTTTAACAACATTTGCGGGTGATAGCTTGAACTCCCGCGGATATGATAAGCTTTCAGCAATGGTTCCAGATAGAGCCTGTCGATCACATCGTTAACTACACGCACCGGGTGCGATGCCGGAACTAATTCGTCAAGTGTCGGAGGAATAGCCATCAACTGCCGTTGCTGGTAGGGCTTGAATACAGGTCTTTTAGAGGACATACTACGCTACTTTCGATACATAAATATATGAAAATCAGATTATTATATCAACTAAATACCCCTCTTTATTCCAATAAATTATGCACAAATAAAAAAGAGGCCATACCATGATTTATGATACAGCCTCTTTCTGTTTTATATTGTAGCATCGATTTAAACCTATGCGGCAATTGCTTTTTTGTTTGATGTTTCTATTTCCGGTTTTGGCTTTGGGGCAACGGAAATTACCACCGCCACTTCCTGGCCCGCCTACTAAAGCAGATGATGAATGTGCTGATAAAGCAAACCAGTGCTTAAATAGTCATAAATACAATGCGAGGCAAAGGCTTGCTTTTTACCCTTTTAATATTGCATGTAAAATAAGGTTGATATCTTTCGAATATAACAACGACCCCAGAAGTGTAATAATAGGGGAAAAAGCTATACCAGAGAATAATACAAATCAAGAACCAATTATTACACCTGTAAAATCCGGAGAGTTTGCAATTGATTACAGCCGGATAATAGAATTTAAAGATTTATCGCAAAAAGCGATTGACGAATTAACCGATATATTCTTTAATGTTGGCTTTACACCCATAAAATGCAATGTTTATATTGGCAGTACCGGCGCGAAATGTTATGAGCCGCGCAATGCTATTTTGTTTATCGACAAGAATGGTAAAACAGTACAATATGTTGAGTTATGTTTTGGTTGTCAACGCTATTATTTAAGTTCTTCAAAAATTAAGAATACGGCTTATTGTGAACAGAAATTTAATATGATACGCACGTTTTTTGCATCAGAAGGGGTGGTGTATGGTACCAATAAAGAAAGATAATATGCGCTTTATATTTTTCTTACCAGCTTGTTTCATCTTCATAGCCAACATGGCAATAGCGCAAGATAAATGCGTAAAAGAGCAAGACAGCATACTACATAAGCTGGTATATAAATACACCGATATACCGCCATCAACAGTTGGTGGGATGGAAAAATTAGGTAGAACTTTAACTAAAAATTTCAAATATCCGCCCGGAGATGCGGACTATGCAGGTCGGGTAATCGTTGCATTTGTAGTTGAACCAAACGGAAAGATTGATGGGTTAAGAACGATTAAAGACCCATCGGGCAACAAACTAATATTTGCTAAACAACTATATAAAATTGCAGCCATGCTGAAATGGAAACCGGGTACCTGTAACGGAAAAAAGGTTCCCGCTATGTTCTTCTTACCTGCTAATATCGACATAGCTGAACAATGATGTAACATAACTGATATATCACCAATATCTCACACTAATCATTCACCATAATTTCGCATATTGCAGTTACATATATGCTATTCCTATTTTCAATTAACTGGGGTTCGGTTTCGGGGTGGTGGACACCCGTTTGCCTGCTGCTTGGCGCTTTATACGCCTGGGTAATGTACCGTAACCCGGTAAATACCAGCGCAACCGTACGCAATATACTGGCCGCGCTGCGCGGGCTGGCGGTGTTTATCATCGCTTTTTTGCTGGTATCGCCGCTGGTGCGCTCGGTTAGTTACCAGCCGCAAAAGCCGCTGGTGCTGATAGCGCAGGACAATTCCGAATCGGTTAAGCTGTTCAAATCGCCGGGCTTCGACGCGCAGAAGTTTGCTGCCGACCTGGCCGCGTTAAAGAATACTTTGGGCGATGGCTACGATGTACGCGAATACAATTTCGACGCCACCCTGCACGATGGCCTTACCAATACCTATAGTGGCAAACAGACCGATATCTCGGCCGCGTTACACCAACTGAACGATCGCTTTGTAAACCAGAATATCGGTGCCGTAGTGATGGCTACCGATGGCCTGTATAACCGCGGCGCCGACCCGCAGTACGAGGCCAAGGATATCCGCACCAATATTTACACCATTGCCCTGGGCGATACCATTCCCCGTCGCGATTTGCTGATTGCTAACGTAAATTACAACAAGACCGCCTTTTTAGGCAACGATTTTGAGATAGAGGTACTAACCGCCGCCTACCAGGCTAACGGCGAAAGCATCCGCCTGAGTGTGGCGCAGGATGGCCGGTCTGTGCTGTCTCAACAAATAGCGGTTACTAACGATGCTTTCCGGAAAGCCGTTCCTATCAAACTCAGCGCTGATGCCAAGGGTATCCACAAATTCACTATCAGCATTGCGCCGGTGAGGAACGAGGTATCGGTACAAAACAATACCGAAACCATTTACGTGGAAGTGCTGGACGCCCGGCAGAAGATCTTGCTGCTGTACAACAGCCCGCACCCGGATATTACGGTAATTAAGCAGGCTATTGAGAGCAACAAGAACTACGAGCTGAAAACCACCAGAGCTGCCGAGGCCGGCGCCATCAACTGGAACGACTATAGCCTGGTGATGCTTTACCAACCCGCCGAAGGCATGGCCGCTTTGGCCGCCAAAAGCCGGGTGCCCGTATGGTACATGGTTGGTGCCCAAACCGATCTGAATGCGCTGAACCAGGTGCAAAAGATAGTACAGATAGGCGCCAACCGCCAGGAAATGCAGGAGGTGTTCGCGCTACAGTCGGCCGGGTTCTCGTTGTTTACCCTGTCCGACTCTACTTTGCAAAAACTGGCCAAGTTCCCGCCGCTGCTGGCGCCTTATGGCAATTACAGTTCGCCGGCAAATGGCACGCCTTTACTGAAACAAAAGATAGGCACGGTGCCTACCCCCTATCCGCTGTTAAGCTTTGGCGATGAGAGTGGCCGCCGCGAGGCTGTAATGACCGCCGAGGGCATCTGGCGCTGGCAATTATCGGAATATCAGACCTATGGCAGCCACCACGCGGTTGAAGAGTTGTTTACCCAATGCGTGCAATACTTAACGGCCAATGCCGGCCAACAGCGTTTCAGGGTTTACCCGGCTAAAAACGTTTTTGATGAGGGTGAGAACATCCTGCTTAATGCCGAACTATATAACGATGCGCTGGAACTGGTGAATACGCCCGATGTACGCATCGATATTAAAAACGAGGCCAATAAAAGCTACAGCTTCCTGTTCAGCCGCAACGGGCAAAGCTACCAGTTAGATGCAGGCACACTACCCGCCGGCGAATACAGCTATACGGCCGGTGTAAAGCTGGGCGAAAAATCCATGTCGGCCCACGGTCAGTTCACCGTTAAGGCCCTTAACCAGGAGGCCCGTCAAAGTACGGCCAATCACCAGTTGCTGTATGCCATGGCCAAACAATCGGGTGGCGAGATGCTGCAGCCATCGCAGATCAACCGCCTGGCCGACCTGCTCCGCAAGAACGAGACCATCAAGACCGTTGAATACGAGGACAAGCACTATACCGACCTGATAGACCTGAAGTGGGTGTTTGTGCTGATTTTGTTATTGATAAGCACCGAATGGTTTATGCGCAAGCGCGAGGGGATATAACTTTAGTCCGAAAGTCGGGAAAGACCGTAAAGTCCGGAAGAGGTAAAGTGAAGAGGCCCGTGCGATTCCCTCCCATGGGGAGGGTGCAGGGAGGGGTTTCTGCATTATCACATCGTGGCTAAACCTCTCCCTGCCACTACACAAATCCGGCACGCCCCTCCCCAGGGAGGGAACTAACATAAGCAAGCATGAAATCCAATATCACCATTCTTACACTGATACTAACGGTAAGCGTCGTCGCCTCATTCGCTCAAAACACCAAAGTAACGCACCTTAAACAACCTGTTTCGGGCTTCTTTACCAAGGTGCTGAATTGCGATGGCATCATTATCCGTTCTTCGGATACGGTGAACGATAAGGCCCTGCAGGTGGCCGCCGGAAAGTTACGCATGATGCTAACCCATATCCCCGCTGCCAAACAAAACCTGGTACAATGGGGCGCAGAGATCCACATCATCGGCCAGCACCAGGTAACTACCGACCTGCCCGAGTTTGCCGATATGAAGGGCGTAACCTATACCGATAACCTGGGCAACAAAACCAATATGGACGACCGTACCCGCGGCATGGGCGGCATCTACACCTCCTGCGGGGAAGAGAACCTGCTTGACCTGCCCGGCGACCGCTATGCCGGCGGACAGGATATCTGCATCCACGAATTCGCGCATAACATCATGTTCTTCGGGTTGGATGATACGCTGCAAAAAGCTATCCGTAAACAATATGAAAACGCCAAGGCCAAAGGTTTGTGGACAGGCGCCTACGCCATGGTAGATCCCGGCGAGTACTGGGCCGAACTATCCATGTGGTACTTCGGTAAACATGGCGAGTTTTTGCATGGCACCCGCAACCCGGCTCCCGGCCCCGAAGCGTTGAAGGCTTATGATGCGGATGGATATGCCCTGCTGGATGAGATCTATTCGGGCCGTAAGCCATTTGAGACGGTAAAGGTTAAGATCCCGAAAAAGGTTACTGACATTAAAGTGTCGGCAGCAGGTACTACACCTTCAGCATGGATGATGTTCAGTAACAATACCGGCAAAAAACTGAAGCTGTTTTGGGTTGACCAGAACGGTCAGCTGAAGCAATATGGCAATGCATCGGCCTATATGTCGGGCATGCGGCAAACGCATGTGGGGCATGTGTGGGAATTGCAGGATGAAAGCGGCAAAGTGATCGGTCGTTACGAAGCGGATACGCCTTATACCCGGTTGGTGATTGATTAATTCAAGACGGCAATTACAGGCCACCCCATCGGGGTGAATAGTGGTAGAAACACATAACATCTTTTCTATCGCTCCGTAGGCGCGAAATATAGCATACCTACGGCACGCTCGTTTTAGATAACGTTTTTCTACCAATATTAAACTCCAGACGGAGTTTGAAAAAAATTGATTTTGGGTAGATTAGGATTTAACAGAGGGGATAAATCAATTATCCTTCTTCGCTTCCTTTACCACTACAAAAACATCCTCGTTATCTTTTTTCATCAGGTATTTTTCGCGGGCAAATTTTTCAAGGGCGGCGTTATCACTGGTTAACTCTTTCAGCTGTTCGTTTACCTCGGCGGTTTCCTTTTTATAGAAGTCGCGGTCGTGGCGCAGCTTGGTTACCTGCTGGCGGTATTGGTATTGCGAGTAAAGATCGTTCTTATCAAAAAACACCATCCACACCACAAAAGCCACCGTTACCAGGAAGAATTTGTTTTTAAAAAGGCCCACCAGGCGTTCCATATATTTACGGGTTTGTAAATTTTCTTCTAAATTAAATTTAAATGTGCAGATATGCAAGGGGAGGTAAAAGGTTAAAGGCGAAAGGTTAAAGGTTAGTGCTTTGTATGTTCACCTTTATCCTTTTACCTTTCGCCTTTAACCTCCAATAACTATCTTTAACCACATGAAAAAAAGCCGCCTTGAAGCCTTTAGCGATGGCGTGATCGCCATTATCATCACCATTATGGTGCTGGAGCTGAAAGTACCAGAAAATCCCGATATCCAATTGCTGCTGCACATGTGGCCGGTGTTTTTAAGCTATGTCCTCAGTTTTGTGTACGTGGGCATTTACTGGAACAACCATCACCACATGATCTACGTGGTAAACTCCATCAACGGCAAGGTGCTTTGGGCTAATTTAAACCTGCTGTTCTGGCTGTCGCTGATACCATTTGTAACCGCCTGGATGGGGGAAAGCCACTTTAGCCCCTGGCCTATTTTTGCTTATGGTTGCGTACTGCTGATGAACTCGATAGCGTACGGCATACTGGCCAATTTACTGGTTAAAGAAGCAGGGCCGCACTCGGCACTGGCACAGGCCATGGGGAAAGACCGGAAAGGCAAAATATCCACAGCCATCTATATCATCGCGGTAGCGGTAGCGCTGTATTGCAATTGGATAAGCCTGGCCCTGTACTGGGTGGTGGCCGTGATATGGTTAGTGCCCGATCGCCGAATCGAAAAGAAGATCATCCCAGATACGCACGCCTGACACCAATTATCACCTGGTATGATTTTTTGTAATGCCTTAACAGCTTAGCCAATAATTAATTACATTTGGTGTACGGCCATCTGCCGTAACAAGTAAACACCAATGCGTTTGAGAAGGCCCTTTATTGTAATTGTGCTGTTGCTGATGGGGCGCTTTGCTTGGGGGCAAAACTGCCCTGAGAATATCAGTTTTGAAAGCGGCACTTTTAAAAATTGGCTGTGCTATTCCGAGTCAATTGATCCGAATGGAAATATCACTTTTCATAACGCGGTACCGCCTGATCCTAACCGGCATGCTATCCTAAAAAACACATCGCCGCAAGCATTAGATCCTTATGGCAACTTCCCGGTAAACTGCCCTAACGGCAGCGGATATTCTATTCAACTGGGTAATGCAAGTGGAGGCCACGAAGCCGAACGCGTTTCATATATCTATACCATACCGGCAAATAACCAGGATTTTACCCTGATCTATTATTACGCGGTGGTACTACAAACGCCTAACCATAACCCGTTTGAACAGCCCGCGTTCCAGGCTAATTTAACAGATCTGACAACCGGGCAAGCTATACCAGGCTCTCAACTGGGATGTGGAAATCATTTGTTTACAGCATCTGCAAGCTTACAGGGCTTTAAAGTTTCCGATATCGACAAAAACACGGTATACCGCGCCTGGACACCTGTTGTATTACATTTAAAAGGTTACGGCGGCCGTACCATACGCTTAGATTTTACCACTAACGATTGTGTTTACAAACAGCATTTTGGCTACGCATACCTGGATTTTGAAGACGTATGCGACCCTGCGTATGATGGGTTAATTAAAGGCAATAAGGTATGTATAGGTTCTGACAGCTTGAAATTAACCGCGCCTCCCGGATTTCAATCCTATGCGTGGTATAATGCAGACGATCTTACAACGGTATTGGGTACTTCTCCTAATTTAGAAGTATCCCCGGCCCCGGCACCCGGCACAAGATATGCTTTGGCAATTACACCCTATCCTGATCTCGGTTGTGTAGATACCTTATATACCACGGTAAAAAACATTGATGAGGTTTTTACCTTAAAAGTCCTCCCTAATCTTTCGGGTTGTAAATCGGATGGTATTGATCTAACTCAGGCATCGGTAACTGCCGGAAGTAGCCCGGGGATGAAGTTTGAGTATTATACGGATGCAAACGGACAAATTTTTCTTTCAGACCCCAAAAGGGTTACTGAAACCGGAGATTATTATATACGGGGCACCAATGCCTATGGTTGTACGGCTATGGTACCTATACATCTCGATCTTTATCAGGGCCCTATGTTAAACATCGCGTCGCATCCACCAATCTGCGCCCCGGCAACTTTCAACCTGCGCCAGTTGGTTTCGTCGGATCCGGGCGCTAGTCTCAGTTATTATAGCGATATCTTGCTTAAAACAGCCGTTCCCGATCCTACAAAAATATCAAAAACCGGCATTTATTATGTTAAGTCGGTTGCCGTCGGCGTACCCTGTACTACCGTAGAAGCAGTAAGCCTTATTATTAGTACGCCGCCTAAAGACCCTGACTTTGACCCGGCTGACCCTACAAAGGTTTATGCCTCCTGCCCCCCGCTTGATCTGAACCTGGCTATTGGTAATGTTAGAAACGGCGACAACGCCGATGGCACGTTCTATACCTTTTATACCGACCCCGAAGGCAAAAATATTATTAGCGACCCGGGCAAGATAATCACCAGCGGCCTGTATTACTATAAAGGCACCAATATATACGGTTGCGATGGCCCGATAGCTAAGGTACGGGTAAATGTATACCCCGTCCCGTTTTTTAAGGTAACCGACCCCGATCCTGTGGTATATCCGCAAACTGTAAATCTTGTTTATACACATATCCCGCTTACCTTTGCTACCTTTACTTACTGGAAGGACGCGGCCTGCACCAAACCGCTTGATGATTACCAAAGTGTAGGCCTAAGTGGTACTTATTATATTAAAGCCATCAACACCAGCGGCTGCGAGGTAAGTGTACCCGTACATGTGCAGGTAAACGCCCCGCCCGAGGCCGACCTGGTTGGCCCCAACACCTTTACCCCCAACGGCGATGGCGTTAACGATATGTTTAAACCCACCACTACCGGCGTGCTTACCGTAAATTATCTAAAAATACTTAACCGCTACGGCAGCGAGGTTTTTTATACCACCCAATTGTATAACCAATGGGATGGCACCTACAACGGCAAACCGGTACCACCGGGTACTTATTACTGGATGTTTAGCGCGTACGATATTTACCGCAAAAAACAGGTGATGAAATCTGGGAAGATAACGTTGATCAGATAGTCATAGTTCATGGAACTGCATGCCTATGAATTATAAACTACTTCACAAACTCTGCGTAATTCTTTTTGATATAATTCACGATCTCGTAATCAGTCATCTTCTTCAGTCGGTCGGGAGCGGGCCGGTATCGATCCATAAACGTGCGCAGCGAATCGCCTTTGAGGGCGGTGATGGACGCTACTTTTTCCTTACCAAAACGCTGGTCGACATAGTTATCCACTTCCGATCGCAGCAGGGTCTTTTTCAACTTAGCCGTCTTATCTGTCTTTTTCGACAGATAGCTTACCAGTCGCAGTACATCAAAACCAACTATCTGGGTGGTGTTGTTTGGCGCGTCGATATAATTATAAGGCACGTATGCGCCCGGATCGCGCTTGATCATTACATCGTTTAGGGTGGTGCCCTTATAAGCAAACACATTGGCAAAAGCCCGCCGGTTGTACAACGAATCGGCCTTGCGGTCGCGGATGGCGCGGATGGTTACCTCATTCAATACGTACGACATGGGTTGCATATAGATCACCAGCGTATCGGCCCTGCTGCCCGCTTTGGGCATAAAAGCCAGGTAAGCGTAACCGGCACAGGTAACACGCACGCTATCGCCCGGTTTGGTGTTGATGCTGAAAACGCCGAAAGGATTGCTCAAGGCCGTTTGTCCGCCCGATGATACTGTGGCGTGGGCCAATGGCATGCGGGTTAGTTCGCCCATTAACAAGCCGGTTAGCTTTTGGGCAGAAGCACTGGCGCTCAGCAATAACAGTAAAAAGATGGCGGGTATTTTCATAAGGATAGGGGCAGATCAGTTTTGTACTAAGATAACACCTCTGCGTTAATTTTGCCTGGTGTTTAACAGAGTTTAACAAAAAAATGGGGCGTAATATTCTATAGTTTCCTCCCATTGGGGCAATGTCATTAAGTTAAGGATGATCAGCCGAACACCGCCCCCTCTAAATCTCTCCCGGTAGGGGAGACTTAGGCTGCACAAGCGTAAAATTCTTAAAGTCCTCCCCTTTGGGGAGGATTTAGGTGGGGCTTAAAAGCTTAACTTAATGACATTGCCCATTGGGCTATCGTGTGGACACATCTTTTAATATGATGCAGATTTAGCTGCCAAGTTTGAGATTGGCTCACACATGCAGGATGACAAACCGGATTAGGCCCAGGCATCTATAAAAAAGCTGGGGGGGGGGGTACCGATAATAACCATTATAAGTGGTGGCGTAAATGTGTCAGTACCCTTAAAAAACACGGTAGTGGTGAGAAAATGAAAATTTGAACAAACGCATGTATTTAATTACAGATCAACACGTTGCGTGTTCATTTTTTGTTCAAAAAAAGCGCTTTTTTGTTCAAATATTTCTTCGCGTGAAAACAAATATTCCTTCCTTGGATTATGAATGCGTTATTTTTAAAGATGTATCCACACGAAGCCCAAGCGGGGGTGTAGGGAAACGCACATAGCCCACGCTTTTTAATGCAGTATCCTAAACATCAACTCCTTCATCAACTCGCCGTGCGGCGCGGTTGATTCTACGCCCTTGCTTTTCAGATCGTATTCGCGCAGGGCGCTGATGATATCCATAGTTTTGGCGTAGTTAAAGCTCCGGGCGGCGGCCTCATAATCCTTCACAAAAAATGGACTGATGCCTAATTCCTTAGCGGCGTTCTGCTGCGATTTATCCTTCAGGTAATGATAACTCAGCACCTTGGTAAAGTAGTTGTTCAGGTTACCCAGCACCAGCACAATGGGGTTGGCCTTGGGATTGGCCTCGAAGTAATTGATGATCTGGTTTACCTTATAGGCATCCTTGCGGGCCAGCGCGGTTTGCAGCTCAAACACGTTATACTCTTTGCTGATGCCGATGTTATCCTGAATGCTCTTCAGTGTAATTTCCTGCCCCTGCTCCACGTTCAGCATCAGTTTATCCAGCTCGTTGGCAATTTTAGAGAGGTCGTTGCCCAGGTATTCGGCCAGCATGGCCGATGCCTGTCCGCTCAGCTTATATTTCTTTTCGGCCACGTAGCCCTCTATCCAGCCGGGTATCTTGTTATCATACAAAGTCCCCGATTCAAATACCAAGCCATTCTTCTCAATTGCCTTGTAGGTTTTTTTACGCTTATCAAACTTGCCGTACTTGTAACAAAACACCAGTATGGTGGTGGGTAGCGGGTTTTCCAGGTAGCTTAGTACGGGGTTCAGCGTTTTCTTGTCATCATCATCGCGGCCCCATTTCATATCCTGTGCCTCCTTTACCAGCACTACCTGGTAGTCGGCCATCATAGGGTAGCGCTTGGCGGCGTTCAGTACCGTCATAATATCAGTATCTTTGCCATACATCACCGTTTGATTAAAGCCCTTTTCGGCCGGCGGGAGCAATTCATGCTCAATGTAGTTACTCACCTCATCTATAAAATAAGGCTCGTCGCCATGCAGCAGGTACAAGGGCTTGTATTTGCGGTTTCGCAGGTCTTTAAGTATCTCTGGCGCGGTCATGTTCGGGGTGCAAATTACAAAATTTCCGGGGTTGATGGGGTGGAGATTTTAACCACAGAGCGCACGGAGGTTTTGCACAGAGGACACGGAGGATTTTGTCTTTTAATTTTCCTCTCTTAATTTGAGGATCTGCTCAAGTGCCAGCACGTCAATTCTATCTTTAGGTCTGTCAGTAGCCTTTTTATTTTGAATTAGCTGATTGATATGCAGGAAAGGGATTTTTACCCCATCTATATCAGCAATTGATGCCATTTGCGAGCATTCATTAAATGTATACCCTTCAAGTCCCTTCATCTCTGTCAATATATCAAGACGAAAGTTATTAGTTAGTTGAAAATCTGTCCATCCGGGAATAAACTGCATATACTCAACCATCGGAAAATCACCCATATCACAATCAACAAAAGCTTTACGCAACGCTTGCCTATTGGGTAAGGTATCTTTTAACCAAATATCCAAATCACCTGTGAATCTTTCGTATCCATGCAAGTTGATCGCATAGCCGCCAATCAATATATATTCAACTTCATTATCTTGAAGTGCTTTCCAAAAATCCAATATTGACTCATCAAAAATATCCACAGGCTATTTACTAATAAAAGGTTTATGGGTGATCGTTGCCTTTTTCATAGTCTGCTGAATTTTATAAAGACGGGTAGCCCTTTCAAACCGTTCCTTATAACTGCGGTTTAAAGCCTCTTTTAAAAGTGCTATTTCAGCTTCATCAAATGTTGTTTTCTGTTCCATATAGCAAATATGTCCCTGTAAACAAATTTACTAAAGTTTATGAACTTTAGCTGCACGTTTACACATCCATCAGGGCTGTATATTCGGCACAGGCTCGTCCTTTTTGCGGTTCTTCTCTAAAGTATTGCGCCCAACCTTGGTAAAGTTATAACTGATGGTCATGCTGAAATTACGGGTACGGGTGCTGTTAAAGCTCTCGCGGGTAAAGTTAATACCATCGGTATAGGTAATGCTGTTACTGTTGCTGAAGGGATTCACGGCCATCATGCGCAGCTTCAGCTTGTTCTTCATAAACACCTTACGCATGCCAAAGCTGGTACTTACCGACCCTGCATTACGCCCCTGCGCCGAGCTGTTGCTATAATAGCTCATATTGCCCTCAAAGGCCAGGCGCTGCGGCAAATCCATCGTCATCCCTACCCTGCCATTAATGCTATAACCATTGCGCGATACCGCGTTCACCGATGTAGTTTCATAAACCACCTTGCCTACCGTTCCGCCGCCGTTCAGCGTGATCTTTTTTGTGGGCCGGTAGTTGCCGTAAACATTCACGGTATAATACTGGCTGCTGGCCAAATTATCGTACGTACTTTGCGATACACCGGTTGGACTAACCGTGGTCAGCCTTTCAATAATGCTGCTGGTACTGGAGTAACCCAGGCGCGGGTATATCGACCACATTTTTTGGAACATACCAAAGCTCAGGTCCAGTTGCTGTGTGTGCGATGGGTGCAGGTTAGGGTTACCAAAGCTTATATTGGTCGAGTCCTGCGTTTCTATCTGCGGGTTCAGGGCAAATTCGCGCGGGCGGGCAATGCGTTCGCTGTAGCTTAAACCAACAGTATATTTCTCCTTAAACATGCGGCTGGCCGAGAGGTTGGGGAACAGGTTAACATAAGGCTTGATATTAAACTTTTGCGCCAGCGACGACAGCGTGAAGCCCATATCGGTCAGCTCGCCGCGGCCGCCAATCCTAAACGACCAGTTATTGGTAGTATGCAAATTTAAACTGGCATAAGCCGAATAGATGTTGGAATTGAACACAAAGCGATTGGTGAGACCCGTATTGGTTAAATATTGTTTGGTAATGAAGTTGTAATTATTCACCTCCTGGTCGTTATCATTGGTGCGCAGGTTGGCATCCATCCCCAGGCTGATGCTGTTTTTGGGTTTCTTCAGGGGCTTATCATAATCCAGTTTAAACTCAAAGCCGTGGTTAGCGCCATCAATATCATAAGTTTGCTCCAGCGGGCTTTTACTGCTGATGGGCAGGCCGTTGCCATCTAAATAATCGCGCGCCAGGAAACGGTTATTGCCCGATGAATTAGCGCTGTACATGGCGCTGGCCTCCAGTTGTTCGCCGCTTTTACTCATCTTCCAGGTGTAATCGGCATTCATTACATAGTTGAACGAGTTGCTGTGATTGCTGTTGTTCTGCTTGTTCAGGTTGCTTTCCACAGCCAGGTTATCCAGGTAATGGTAATCGGTATACGATAGGTTTCCTGCCCGGTTAAAATTAAGGTTGGTGGAGATGCGGATGTTCTGTGTACTGTCGATATCCCAATTAGCCCCCGTACGGAAGTTATGCCCGAAGTTATTCCCATCGCGCCCGCTGTAATTGTTGCGATAAAACAGGGTATCGGGAAAGAAATTTTTTCGTAGCGAGTAACTGTTGCCGATATTCTGACTTTCGCCAAAGGCATAGCTGGAGTTGATGGATAAAGTTTTGGTACGGTATGATGCGTAGCTGTTGATATTATAATTCCCCAGCGATCCACCTGTAATAGCGAATGTACCGTTCAATCCCACCTTAAAACCCTTTTTCAAAACAATGTTGATGATCCCTTCCCCATCGGCCGAGTATTTTACCGGCGGGTTGGTCATTACCTCTATTTTATCTATCGCGTCGCTGGGCAGCACGTTCAGCAAGTCGGTAATGTTGGCCGTCATATAGTCCGATGGCTTGCCATCGATGAAGATACGGGTGTTACGCTTACCGGCAATGGTGGCGTTGCCGTTAATGTCCACGTTCACCATCGGTACGTTCTTCAGGATATCGGTAGCTACAGCACCTTCGGCCTGCAGGCTTTCGCTCACGTTATAAGTGATCTGGTCGGCACCGTATTCTACCTGGGGCTTTTTGTCGGATATCACCACTTCAGATAAGGCATTGCCGCTGGGTTTCAATTTAACAGTCCCTACATTAAACACCATATGAGTGGCATCCAGCTCAATGCGGTCTATACTTTGTTTTTCGTAACCAACAAATGATATGCGCAGGCTGTATTGGCCAAAGGGTACGCTAAACAGGTTAAACACGCCGCCATCATTGCTTGATGTACCTTTAAACATATTATCGTTGCCCACCTTATAAAGGGCCACGGTGGCAAAGTCGATCACTTCGCCGGTATTGGCATCAACCAGTTTGCCGCTGATACGCGCGCCGGTAGGAACAGACTGCCCTACGGCCTTATTTACAGCCAATACCGCAATAAATACAATAAGTAAGTAGATGTTTTTCAATAAAGTACCCCGTTAATTATAAGTAGCGTAAATTAATATAAATCGCAAAGTGTATAAAGCACACCCTGTAACAATTCCATTAGACGCAATTATTTAAAAAAGATTAACGCGGTGGAAATCTTTTTTTTCTGAATGCTGATATTATCTTTCAGCACTCAGACGGGTCAAAAAAACCATCACTTATTTACATTTATCGATAAAATTATAACTAATTACGTTTTATTGGCTTATATTATTAAATAATTGATATAAAATTTGATTTTATGATAAAAAATTACGGTATTTACAATATAAATAACAACAAACACAAATGATTTGTCGGATTTTTAAAAATATGCTTTTATTTTTTGTAGTTTTTTCCACAAAAGCAAAAGGCATTGATAAAAATTACGATCATTCTATAATTTACCAGCGTGTATTTGGCCCATCTTCTTATTCCGAGCGCGAAAACAGCCGGGTTCCGCACGTTTATTTCCTTAACGGCTATGCAACCGCGCAGATATGCAGAACGCAAACACAGCGCCCGGTAAGTGTTTTTAAAAACCTGGCGACTGCCGGTAATAAGTTTAACCGGTACTTTAAATTTTTAGGCAAAACATTCGCTCAAACCCGCGTGGGGTTTGTACGTTCATCTAAACTCATCTTATTCCCGTTTCATGTATTTTGGTGACTATCAGCTACTAACAAAGATATTTGAACGATAAATTAAACCTCCCGGCTTGATATCCCGGGAGGTTATTAAAACCGTCTTCAGCCGGTTGCTAAAGGCTTTGGCCCTGTAGCCACCGATGGAGGAATGGCAAAATCGATCTGTTACTCAAAACTCAATTCACCAAAACAATTAATTAGTAAAAAGACGATCCAAATCAATAAATTAGGCATGAAAGCCTAATTAAACTTAGATATGGATACTTATCACCATTAAATCTATTTTAAGATGAAAAAAATTATACCATTCGCCATACTTGTTGTGGTTGTTATACTCGCCTTTATATATCCCGGCAACGTGGCAGCTGCCAAACCGGGCGTATTTGACAAAGCCGATACCGCATGGCTGCTGATCTCGACAGCGCTGGTATTATTAATGACACCCGGCCTGGCCTTTTTTTACGGTGGTATGGTGCGCAAAAAAAACGTGATCTCTACTATGCTGCAAAGCTTTGTATGTATGGGCCTCATCACCATTATATGGGTGGTGTTTGGTTTTAGCCTTGCCTTTGGCGAAGATGTTGGCGGCATGGGCCTGGTAGGCAGCCCTAAGTCGTTCTTCATGATGCAGAATACGACAGGTGTACTTTGGGGCACTATCCCGGTAATCCTGTTTGCTATGTTCCAGTTAAAATTTGCGGTTATTACGCCGGCACTGATCACCGGGGCCTTTGCCGAGCGTATCCGCTTCAATTCATATTTAATCTTCATTACCCTGTTTATTGTCATCATCTACATTCCGTTGGCTCACGCTACCTGGCACCCGCAAGGCATGTTCTTCAAAATGGGCGTGCTTGATTTTGCCGGCGGTACCGTGGTACACATGTCGGCCGGCTGGGCGGCTTTGGCATCGGCTTTATATCTTAAAAAACGTAACGAGGTTGAAGAGGCGCATACACCGGCCCGCATCAGCTATGTAATATTGGGTACAGGGTTACTGTGGTTTGGCTGGTTTGGCTTTAACGCCGGTTCTGCCTTAGGCGCAAACGATCTGGCCTCTACTGCTTTGGCAACCACTACCACCGCTTCGGCTGCCGCCGCCATGTCGTGGATCTTTTTCGATATCCTGCGTGGCAAAAAACCATCGGCTTTGGGCGCCTGTATCGGCGCTGTAGTTGGTTTGGTTGCTGTTACACCTGCTGCCGGTTTCATTACTGTGTCAAGCTCACTTATCGTTGGTATCGTATCGGCCGTAGTAAGTAACCTGATGGTGATCTGGCGTTCAAAAACCTCTATTGATGATACGCTGGACGTATTCCCATGCCACGGTGTTGGCGGTATGATGGGTATGCTGTTAACCGGTATGCTATCAACCAAAAGTGTTAACGCTGCCGGTGCCGAGGGCTTATTTTTTGGCGAAACCACGTTGTTCATCACCCACCTTAAAGCGCTGGTTATTGTATCGGTATTCGCGTTCTTCGGTTCGTTATTGCTATTAAAGATAACCGACCTGATCAGCCCGCTGCGTGTTACCCCTGAAGAAGAAGTAATGGGCCTGGATATCAGCCAGCACGACGAGGAATTATAATCTTTGGAAACTATTTAACTATCTATATAACTGATCGAAAAGCAAAAGGCCCCAATTGGGGCCTTTGCTGATTTATTAATACTGTTACTATCGCGTCCTTTTACAATTATTCGGCCACATGTGTACATATACCATATATCGCATTCTGGCTTACCCAGCCGTTTATTCTGCCTATATTATTACCTATCTGGTATCTTTCGCCCTGTATAGCTTTTATTAAATGCAGGTACTGGGTACCGTTAACTTTACATAAAACAATATCGCCCTTTTGCAGCTTATGGCCTGCAACGGGTTCAACTGTTACTAATTGCCCTGAAGCGCTCTTTCCTTTCATAGAATTACCCCTTGGCCTGAATTGTACAGTTTCTCCCTTACTTAGTTTTGCTATATAATGATTTGCCCAACTCATTCTATCATTTTCATATATTATAATATAACATAAAAAAATGATTTTTCAAAAACTTTAGGGTTAATCCGCCGGGCGAAACGTCCAGGTTCACGAAATGGTGCAAGTGTAAATTTAGCGGCGAACATTGTGGCGATTACTCACCCCGACTACGCTACGCTGGTCGACCCTCTCTTCGCTTCGCGGAAAGAGGGTAGGAACAGTATCGGATAAGCCGTCCCTCTTTTCGCAAAGCGAAGAGAGGGTGCCCGAGCGTAGCAAAGGGCGGGTGAATCCTCTACCCCTCCGCAGGCGGCGCTACCGGTTCTTCCTTTTTAGGCATATGGATCTCTTCCAGTTTCAGCGGTATCATTTTACGCGTCTTAAAAAAAGTAAAGGTAACCACAGCAATGGTCATGCACCCGCCAAACAACACCGACGGTATAGTACCCAGGTACTTGGCCGCCATCCCCGATTCAAAATCGCCAAACTCGTTTGATGAACTGATGAACATCTGGTTCACGGCCGATACCCTGCCCCGCATATCATCAGGTGTAAGCAATTGCATAATAGTACCGCGGATGATCACACTTACGCTATCAAACGCCCCCTGTAAAAACAGGAATACCAGCGAAAGATAGAAGATATGCGAAAGTCCAAAGCCAATAATACAGGCGCCGAAACCGGCAACCGCTATCAGCAGGTTGCGCCACGGGCGGTTCATAGGCGAATAACGCACCATGGTGATCATGGTCAATGCCGCGCCCAGCGACGAGGCCATACGCATAATACCTAATCCCTCCGATCCCACCTTTAAAATATCCAGCGCGAACACCGGCAGCAGGGCTATCATACCGCCAAACAGCACTGAAAACAAGTCGAGGCTCATGGCATAAAACATCATTTTATTGGTAAACACAAAGTTTAGCCCAGCCGAAAGGCTTTTCCAGATGTTCTCTTTCGGCACAAAAGTCGGCGGGTAGGTGCGCAGTCTGAAAACCAGCACCAGCGCTATCATCAAGAACAAAACAATAATGGCGAAGTTGGCCGTAATACCTGCCAGGCCGGGGATGATCTTACCGGCAAAGCCATATAAAAAGCCACCCGTCAACGGCCCTAATATCGAGGCCAGCTGCCAGCTGGAACTACTCCAGGTACTGGCATTGGGGTAAATTTTGCGCGGGATACTGTTAGAGTAAACAATAAATGTAGCCGGCCCATAAAATGCGCGCGCTACGCCATTGCAAAATATCATGGCATATATGGCTGTCAGTATCCAACTGATTTGTATATGCGGGCTCATGCTGTTCAGCGTAACAAAGCCCATCACCAGCGATGAGATAAGCACACCCGTAAATATCAGCAGCAGCATCTTGCGCTTCTCGTACTTATCGGCAATATAACCGCCATACAGGGCAATACCTACGGCCGGTATCACCTCACTTAAACCAATAAGGGCTATGTTTACCGTACTATGGGTTAACTGGTAAATGTAGAAACCCAATACGGTGGTTTGCATTTGATATGCGAATGTAAAAAAGAAGCGCATGCCCAGGTACGAGCGGAAATCCTTATACCGCAGGGCTGCAAATGAATCTTTTTTAGGCTGACTATTACCTTCGTCGGACACAGGCGATGTATTTTAATTGTGGTGCCGCAAAATTACAACATGCGGTTTAGCGGTGCAATTATTTGGCGGGATAAATTGCAGAGCGATGTTGTGGCGACTACTCACCCACCCGTTGCTACGCTCGGGCACCCTCTCTTGCCTTCGGCAAAAGAGGGAATGGATTGCCGATACAACTCCTGCCCGCTGCCGCGCGCAGCGAAGAGAGGGCCGACCAGCGTAGCGTAGTCGGGGTGAGTATTCGCGACTATGTTTTGAAAAGCAAGTCCACTACAACTATCAGCGTTTGCTCCCGTGCTACGCTGCAACTCCTCGCCCTTGCGCGCTGTCCACGCTTCTGCTGTGGGGTTTCCGCTTCGCCCGGGTTTATGTTGAGCGGTTGTGCAATTATTGTAGAGACGCAATACCTTGCGTCTCCCGCATGCAGGTTGTTTTGTATATTTAAAAGAAACACGAAGTATCGTGTCTCTACAGGGCCTGCGTATTAAAAACCTCTCGTATCAATCAAATACACCAGCGATGCCATGGTAGCAGCGCCCAGCTCCAGTTCGCGCTTGTTCACGTTCTCAAACACATCGTTGGCCGTGTGGTGGATATCAAAATAGCGCTGTGAATCGGGACGGAAACCGATCAGCACCGCGTTAGGGGCCACAGCCCTCAGCGGACCAACATCCGACCCGCTGCCGCCGGCTACCAGCCTGTCGGCTTCATAAGGTTCAAACAGGCCTTTGTATTTTTTATTCAAGCTTTTTATCTGCTCGGCGTTAAGCCCGTCAAACGTAAAGCCACGCGGACTAAAGCCGCCTTCATCGCTTTCAATAGCAGCAATATGCTCTTCTTTATTGGCGGCGGCAAGTTCGGCGTATTTTAAGCCACCTTTGGTGCCATTCTCTTCATTCATAAAAAATACCGCCCTTACCGAATTTTTAGGCTTATAACCCAGAGTTTTTAAAATACGCAACACCTCTACCGACTGCATTACGCCCGTGCCATCATCATGCGCCCCCTCAGCCAGATCCCACGAATCGAAGTGGCCGCCAACGGTGATAAACTTATTCGGGTTTTCGCTGCCGGTGATCTGCCCAACTACGTTATACGACAGCACATCAGGCAGCATGCGGCAGTTTTGCTTAAAGAAGAATTTGATATTACCACCTTTTAGCATAGCGCTTAGCTTATCGGCTGCTTTGGTTGATATGGCCGCGGCCGGGATCTTCGGCGCGTCATCGCTGTATTGGGTGGTGCCGGTATGCGGGTAATCATCGTTAGCTTCGGTTAGCGAACGCACAATTACACCAACGGCTCCATACTTTGCAGCCATGGACGGCCCCGCGCGGCGCTGATCGCCGGCTGTACCATAAGCGCCACCAGTTTCAATATATCGTGGATCGAACGGGCGGTTATAAAAAACGATCTTTCCCTTCACGCCTTTTTCGCCAAGGGCAGCCACTTCCTGCAGGCTGTGTACTTCAACCACACTGGCCGTAATACCATTTGCCGGGGTGGCCACAGCCATACCCAGCGCGCAGATAGCTACCGGTGTTTTTTTAGTCCCGCTGATGATATAACCCTGCTCCTTAGCGCCGCGCTCCCAATGTGGCACCATCACCTCCTGCAAAAAAACCTTATCAAAGCCGTAACCTTCCATCAGTTTTTTTCCCCACTCCACCGCCTTTTGCGCATTGGCCGAGCCACTAAGGCGGCCGCCGATGTTTTTACACAAATAACGCAGGTTTTGATAGCATTGGCCGTTCACCAGCGCTTCATCATATATTTTGCGCATCATCACGGTGTCTGACTGGGCGTTGGCGGCTGTAAAGCCTAATAATAAAACAGAGAGGGATAACAAGGTTTTTTTCATGTGCGATTGGGTGTGGTGTTTTAATCAAATCTATAAAAAATGCTGGAAGATTCTTAACCAATTTGTCATTGCGAGCGATAGCGTGGCAATCCCATAGGACATGCAACAAGGAACAGCCTATGAGATTGCCGCGTCGCACCATCGCACATTCCCGCCCAAGCTCCTCGCAATGACAATTTGGTTTTATATATGTCGATACTTACGATATCTTATCCCACGTCAACCCATCTTTTTTCGACATAAAGGCCTGGTGCAGGATGTGGTTTTCGGGATGGGCCAGTTGGGGGTCTTTCTCAAATATTTCTTCAACAGTGTGGCGGGCCAGCAGTAGCAATTGCTGGTCGGCAGCCAGGTCGGCCAGTTTCAGGTCTAATACACCACTTTGCTGGGTGCCCTCAATATTTCCGGGGCCGCGCAGTTGCAGGTCGGTTTCAGATATTTCGAAGCCGTTATTGGTACGCACCATGGTTTCCAGCCTGATGCGGCCATCGCGACTAAGCTTAACATCGCTCATCAGGATACAATAGGATTGCTCGGCCCCACGGCCTACCCTGCCCCTTAGCTGATGTAATTGCGACAGGCCAAAGCGCTCGGCGTTCTCGATGATCATTACCGAGGCGTTAGGCACGTTCACGCCTACTTCAATCACGGTTGTGGCTACCATAATATGGGTTTCGCCACGTACAAAGCGCTGCATTTCTATATCCTTATCAGCTGCCTTCATTTTGCCGTGAACGATACTTAAACGGTACTGCGGCAGCGGGAACTCGCGCGACATTACCTCTATGCCATCTGCCAAATTTTTCAGGTCAAGCTTTTCGCTTTCCTGTATCAGCGGGTATACTACATAGATCTGTCGGCCTTTGGCAATCTCCTCCTTCATCATCCCAAACATGCGCAGGCGCTGGTTCTCGTAAAAATGCAGGGTGTCGATGGGTTTACGCCCGGCGGGCAGTTCATCAATTACCGATACGTCCAGATCGCCGTACAAGGTCATGGCCAGGGTGCGGGGAATTGGGGTAGCCGTCATCACCAGCACATGAGGCGGTACTACATTTTTGCGCCATAGTTTGGCACGCTGCTCCACGCCAAAGCGGTGTTGCTCGTCTATCACTACAAAGCCCAGGTTTTTGTACTGCACTTTGTCCTCAATCAGCGCGTGTGTACCGAACAGGATATGCAGCGAACCATCCTCTAATTGCCGGTGAATTTTAGTGCGTTCCTTTTGTTTGGTCGACCCGGTAAGCAGGGCGATATTGATAAAATCATCACCCAACACCCCTTTCACGGTTTGAAAATGCTGATTGGCTAAAATTTCGGTAGGCGCCATAAAGCAAGCCTGGAAACCGTTATCCAGCGCCAGCAAAATGCTCATCAGCGCTACAATGGTTTTGCCGCTGCCTACATCGCCCTGCAGCAGGCGATTCATCTGCACACCGCGCTGGGTATCCTGGCGTATTTCCTTTAGTACCCGTTTTTGCGCGCCGGTTAGTTCAAAGGGTAATTTATGCTGATAAAACTCATTAAAGTAATGCCCTACCTTATCAAACACATTCCCCCTGAATTTTTGCACCCGCAGCAGTTTATTACGCAACAATTTTAGCTGAATGAAAAACAGTTCTTCAAACTTTAACCGTCGTAAGGCCTCGTTCAGCTCAGCCGCATCGGCCGGGAAATGGATGTGGCGGTAAGCATCGGCACGGCTCATCAGTTTTAATTTATTGATGAGATATGGCGGCAGGTTTTCGGGGATATCCTTATAATGCTGCTCAATTAAGAAGGCGGTAAGCTTTTGCAGGCCTTTGCTATCAAGCGTGTATTGCTTAAGCTTTTCGGTAGAATTGTATACGGGTTGCAGCGTGGCATTGCCCTTGCGTTTCAGGGCCTCGGGCGAGTAAAGTTCTATCTCCGGGTGCGCCATTTGCGCCTTGCCGTTAAACGATCCCGGTTTGCCGAAGATGATATAGGCTTTACCCACCAGCAGGTACTTCTCTACCCATTTAATCCCCTGGAACCATACCAGCTCCATTACGCCGGTATCGTCCTGAACCTGGGCTACCAGGCGGCGGGTATGTTTTTCGCCGATGATCTCCTTACTGGTTAACCGGGCTATCACCTGCACCAGCGGCATTTCGATATTGATCTCCCTGATCTTATAAAAGCGGGTACGATCGATATATTTAAAGGGGAAATGCCGCAGCATATCCTCGAAATTGTAAATGCCCAGCTCCTTTTTAAGCACCTCGGCACGGGCGGGGCCTGTGCCTTTCAAATACTCTATTGGTGTTTCAAATAGCTGGTTCACTGTTATTGCCGGGTTTTTATACTGATACAGTTTCGCCCGCTTTACCCACAAAGGCGCCCCTGATGATAGACCAGTTAAAAATAACAACGGCCAGCATCAATAACAAATAACCCGCCACCTGGTGAACAGATACCTGCTCGTGAAACCAGATAAAGGCCACCGTGAACGATATAAACGGATTAACATAAATGGTAATACCCAGCGTTGACGAGGGAATCCCATTCAGCGCGAATGAAGCAAGCAGCAAAGGGATAATGGTCATCACCACCGCGATAATGAGGATCACCACCCAAAATTCGGCAGCGGAGGGTAAAGGCCCTCCATCGTGCAGATAAAAGGGCAACAGCAATATCATGGATATCATCAGATTAATACCTAACAAGTTCAGTTTATCAAACAGGTTAAGTACCCTTTGAATAATCAAATACATGGCATACATCAGCGCCACCACTACCGACCATAACGCTTGTTGCAACGATGCTGTAGACAAGATGAGTACACTTAATACCGCTATGCCTATGGCAACCAGTTTTAACCGGGTTACCGGCTCTTTCAACAGCAGGAAGCCGCCGGTAGCGGTAATAATGGGGCATATCATATAAGCAAAGGCAGCCGCCTTCAGACTGATATGATTGATGACATAAATAAACGTAAACCAGTTGGCCGTAATAAATATGCCCGACGCCAGGAATAGCCAAAGCAGTTTCCTGCGTTCAGGTTTATTGGCGTTTTTTATCTGCAGATAGTCGTTACGTAATTGTTGCCGGCGGAACAGCAGGTTGATGAGCCATACAATTACAAACGAAACAAATACACGAAAGTACAAGATCTCCTGTGGGGGATATTGCGCTATGCGCCTTAACGGGAAAGCGAAGAAGCCCCATATTACAGCCGCGCCAATGGCGCACGAAAGATATAAGAGGCTTCCCCGTTTTTTTGCCATTAACCTAACAGTACGGTTACCGATATTTCAACATTAACGTTTTTAGGCAGGCCCGCTACCGCCACGGTTTCGCGGGCTGGAAATGGCGGGCTCAGGTATGAACCGTATACGGTGTTAACAGCTGCAAAATCGGCCATATCCTTTAAAAAGATGGTGGTTTTTACAATGCGGCTAAAATCGGTACCGGCCTCGGTTAAAATAGCTTTGATATTTTCCATTACACGGGTGGTCTCAGTCGCGATGTCGTCCATCACCAGGTCGCCAGTGGCAGGATCGATAGCTACCTGGCCTGATACGAATAATAAATTACCGGCTACGATTGCCTGGCTGTAAGGCCCAATTGGCGCCGGTGCGTTTGTGCTAACAATATCTTTCATGAGTTGTTTTATAGTCCGGAAGTCGGGAAGACCGAAAGTCCGAAAGATTTAAGATTATATTATTCAGTACTATCTTCCGGACTTTTCCGACATATGCGGACTTCCGGACTTTCTATCTACTTCTTCAGCACAAACCAATCTATCAGTTTCCAGATAATGCCCAGCAAAAATATGCTTATGGCAACAGCATTAATAATATGCATCACCTTTAGGTTAAAACTGGCAGGCCTGTTCGGATCCTTTTTGCGGAAGAAGTACATAAAGCAAAACTAATAAAAAAAAGAAAAGCCTCCCGAAATAATCGGGAGGCTTTTCCTATTTGTTATAATCTTTTACAGATTATTATTTTTTGAACTCAACACGACGGTTCATGATACGACCTTCTTCAGTAGAGTTATCAGCAATTGGGTGAGTTTCACCGAAGCCTTTAACTTTAATGCGTTTTGCATCAACACCTGAGTTAACCAGGTAAGTTTTTACTGAATTAGCACGATCTTTAGATAAGCGCAGGTTGTGAGCTGCAGTACCTTCAGATGAAGCATAACCGTTCAGGGTAACTGAAGCAGAGCTGCTACGCAGGTCAGATGAAGTAGCATCTAATACCGGGTAAGATGAAGTACGCAGTACAGAGCTATCGAAATCGAACTGGATGTTTGAGTAAGCATCAGCTTTAACCATTGGCTGCGAACCTTTGCGAACGAATACCGAAGTGTCGATTACAGGGAATTTGATCTCGCAACCAGCACCGTCAACTACAGTACCTGCAGGAGTGTTAGGGCATTTGTCGAATTGATCAGATACACCATCACCGTCAGAATCTTTCTTCAGGTCAGCAACAGCGTTCTCTACGTTGCTTACACGGCTTTTCAAAGCAGCAACTTCACGACGTAATTCTGCATCATACAGTTCGTCATACATCATAGCTACAGGGTTAACCCAATCCAGGTTTGGTTTTGATTTAGGACCAAAAGTGTACTCTAAACCACCGTAACCATAAGAGTAGTGATCTTTAGTAGTACCTTTTGCGTAAGTACCATCCAGGTTGTCGCCATCCATAAAGGTTTCTTTGTAACCTAAGTTCAATGCTAACGCATCTGTCAGACGGAATTTAACACCAACGCCTACCGGGATGATCAGCTCTTTTGTTTCATGGCCTGAAACGGCTTTGAAATCAAACGTAGAACCGTTGGCCATTACCATAGTAGGGTTATACCATAATAAACCAGCACCACCTGTTAAGAAGAAGTTAACAGCGTTTTTACGGCGGATGTAATCGATAGTTGCAACGTTAACAACACCGCTTAAAGTACCACTTACAAAGCTGGTTGAAAAGCTGCGACGGCCGTAAGCTACGCCACCAGCTGCACTGCTGTTATCGCCTGCTACTTTACCGCCGTTAACGTCTAATTGTAAGCCAAATGAGTGTGCTAACTGATCGCGTAATGATACACCGTAACCTAATTGTGCTTTGAAATCGGTGAAATCGTTAGAACCGCCTGTTGCCAGGAAAGGAGAAACGATGCCAACGTTGGCACCAAGGCTGAAAGTGTTGTACTGGCCTCTGCCGCCAAATACCTTGGCAGTAGAAGTTGCAGACGACGTCATCGGTGCATCGGAAGTTTGAGCTTTAGCTGCTCCTACTGCCAGCGCTGCAACGAATGATAAGGCGACTGTTTTCTTTAATGTAGAATAGTTCATAGTTTTTAAGATTAAACAATTAATTGTGATTTTTTCCAAAATTAGTAATTATGTTTGAAATTCATTACCAAACACCGTTCCAATTTTTTCATAATTACTCGACAAAGAAATACAAAAATTGTTTGCTGTAAATTAAAATACCTCATAATCATGAAATACCTACCTATTAGTAATGATTTATTTACTTTGAATAGAAAAAGTTTCGTTTCGCGACTAAAAGCCCATTCTATGGCCATTTTTAACGCCAATGATGAATTTGTAAGAAGTGGCGATCAGAACTTTATTTTTAAACAAAACGCCGATTTTTTTTACCTCTCGGGTATAGATCAGGAGCAAAGCATCCTGCTTTTATTTCCTGATTGTCCTAATCCGTTATACAAAGAAGTACTTTTTTTAAGACAAACCAACGAACACATTGCAGTATGGGAAGGACACAAATACACCAAAGAGGAAGCAAGGGCAGCGTCGGGCATAGAGGCCGTATACTGGCTGCAGGACTTTGATAATATATTACACAGCATTATACATTATGCCGATACGGTGTATATTAATACAAACGAAAACGACAGGTATTCGCACACTGTGCCTTATCGCGACCTGCGTTTCCTGAATGATCTGCGTACTAAATATCCTTTACATCATTATGAACGCTCGGCCCCCATTATGCGCGATCTGCGCGCGGTAAAATCTGCTATTGAGGTCGAACTGACCAAAAAAGCATGCAGTATTACCCGCGATTCGTTTTTACGGATACTGAAATTTATAAAACCCGGCGTGGCCGAATATGAAATTGAGGCAGAGATCATCCACGAGTTTATTCGTCAGCGCGCCACCGGCCATGCCTATAATCCCATCATTGCTTCGGGGCCTAACGCCATTGTACTACATTATATAGATAACAACCAGGTTTGCAAGGATGGCGATGTGATATTAATGGATTACGCCGCCGAATATGCTAACTATAATGCCGATATGACCAGATCGGTACCGGTTAATGGCCGCTATACCAAGCGCCAGCGCGATGTGTACGATGCTGTGTTGCGGGTAATGCGCGGCGCTACAAAAATGCTGGTGGCCGGCACCGTATGGAATGATTATCATGACGAAGTGGGCAAACTAATGACCAGCGAATTGATTGGCCTTGGTTTACTTACCAAACACGATGTAGAAAAGCAGGACCCTAAAATGCCGGCTTATAAAAAGTACTTTATGCACGGTACATCGCACCACCTGGGCATTGATGTGCACGATTTTGCCGGCCGCTATACGCCATTTGCAGCCGGGAACATCCTAACCTGCGAGCCGGGCATTTATATACCAGAAGAAGGTTTGGGGATCCGCCTGGAAAACAATATTCTGATCACTAACGATGGAAATATCGATCTGATGGGCGACATCCCAATAGAAGCCGCGGAGATAGAGGAAATCATGAATTCATAAAAAACCAAAAAAGCCGAAGTGAAAAACTTCGGCTTTTTTGGGTGATAATTTATTTGTGAATCAGACAAAAAGTATTTATTTTTGGATTAATGTCTGAAAAAAGAAAACATATCGCCTCAAATGAAGTTAGCGAGCCTATGGTAGCATACATAGCCGCAGGCGCCGATAACTCATTTTACAACCTGCTAAGCGGGGTTAAACCAGCCCGCTTTAGTACCGATTTTGATATCCTGAAACTTACCCGCGAAGGATTGCCTAAAAAGGTATTAACATCGCTGGCTAAAAAAATAGCTATTACCCTGCAGGAACTGGCCGATATTATGCACATTTCCGAACGCACCCTGCAGCGTTATGATGACAACGCCATCGTTAAAACCGAGTACGCCGAAAAGGCTATCGAACTGGCCAGGCTTTATTCGCGCGGCCAGGAGGTTTTTGGTTCGATGGATAAATTTCAGCGCTGGATGAAAACGCCGGGGCACGTTTTCCGTAACGAAACGCCTATTTCCCTGCTGGATACTTCTGTTGGTTTTGATATGGTGCTGAAAGAACTTGGCCGTATCGAGCACGGTATTTTCGCGTAAGCATGTTATTATACCGCATCACCCGTTGCACTTATGCCAAAGACCTGAGCGGTACCGGCGCCAGGCTGTATGGTGGCCGCTGGAACAACATTGGCAGGGCAATGGTTTACACAGCCTCATCGCGGGCATTGGCTACGCTCGAGGCATTAGTCCATTTACCTACCGCTATAATCCCCGATGATTTTTGCATCACCACTATTGATGCGCCTGAAGATATTTTTGAGGCCGATATGAGCCTGTTCCCTCCTAACTGGAATGTTTATCCCGAGCCCGAGATATTAAAACGCACAGGCGATTTCTTTTTGAAACAAAATGAGCACCTTTTATTAAAGGTACCGTCGGCCATTGTTAAACAGGAGTTTAATTATTTAATAAATCCCCTGCATGCCCGCATAAGCGAAGTGAAGGTTTTAGAAACCGAACCTTTTACGTTTGATGAGCGGTTGCTTTGATAGGGACTAGAGTTCATAGATTAAAGGTTAGAGATTAGTTAATCAAAGATCAGAGCTTCTGTTGTAACTAATCTCTAATCTCCGATCAACTAATCACCGAAGACAGCATTTTGATATACAGATCTATCCCCTCCCGAATTTCATCTACATAAACAAATTCATCGGCCGTATGCGAACGGGCAGAATCACCGGGGCCTACTTTTAGCGAAGGGATATCCAGCAGAGATTGATCGGACGTGGTAGGCGAACCGTAAGTGGTGCGGCCCAATTTAATACCCGCCTGTACAATAGGGTGGTTTTTATCTATTGACGATGGCTTTAAGCGAATAGAGCGCGGCTTAACATCACTAACCACATGCTGGCGGATGATCTCCAGCACTTCCTCATTACGGTAAGCATCGGTTACGCGCACGTCAACCGTAAATACGCAGCTTGCCGGCACCACGTTATGTTGCGAACCCGCGTTAATAATAGTTACCGACATTTTTATCGGCCCGAACACTTCCGATTCTTTCGGGAATTTATAGTTGCGGAACCACTCGATATCGCTTAATGCTTTATATATGGCGTTCTCGCCCTCTTCGCGGGCGGCATGGCCTGCTTTGCCGTGCGCGGTGCAATCCAGTACCATCAGGCCGCGCTCGGCTATGGCCAGGTGCATTTGGGTTGGTTCGCCCACTATACCAAAGCTAAGTTCGCCCAGATCAGGAATGATCAGCTCCAGGCCATTTACGCCCGAGATCTCTTCTTCGGCCGTGGTGGCCAGGCACAGGTTATAACTTAAATTTTCCTGGTTGTAAAAATGCAGAAAGGTCATGATAAGCGACACCAGGCACCCGCCGGCATCGTTGCTCCCCAATCCAAATAGTTTACCATCTTCAATGGCAGCATCATACGGATCGCGGGTATAGCCCGAATTGGGTTTCACCGTATCGTGGTGCGAGTTAAGCAGGATGGTAGGCTTAGCCGCGTCGAAATGTTTGTTCCATGCCCATATATTATTTAGCTTACGATGGGTACTAACACCCTGTTGCTGAAGAAATTGTTCGATCACATCAGCCGTTTTATCTTCCTCTTTACTAAACGAAGGTATGCGGATAAGTTGTTGCAGCAGGCTAATGGCTTGTTGGTGGAGTTGATTAATATCGGTCATATGCACTATAAAACACAGGTTACAAAAATAAGGCTTTTTCATGAAGTGTATGTGAAGCCAATGTTAACTGGGACAATTAATATTATCGTTGGTTTAATTATGCCAACGCTTGATGAAATGCAGAATGTTTTTATTTTTGATATAAAAATATCATCCGCTAATAACCCTAACTAAACACATGTTTTTTTCAGGCCATTACCCCTATTATCTCACCATCGCGCTGCAGATCATATGCGTTATCCACTGTATAAAAAGGGGCAGACAGGGTTGGATATGGCTTATTGTTTTTTTACCTGTAGTGGGTAGCCTGGTGTATATTTTTATGGAGATATTACCCTCAAGCCGGATGCGGGCGCCGCGTATTGATGTTGGCGCGGTGGTTAACCCCGGCGGCAAGATCAAAAAACTGGAAGAAAACCTGCGTTTTACCGATACTTTTAATAACCGTGTGCTACTGGCCGATGCCTATATGCAAGCAAGTCAAATCGATAAGGCCATTGAACTTTATGAAAGCAGCCTTACCGGAGCCTTTGCAGAAAACGAACATGTAATAGCCCAACTTATTATTGCCTATTATCAATCAGGCCGGTATGCCGATGCGATTAAAATAGCCTCGAAAATATATAAGCAGCCGCAATTTATACGGTCGCAGGCGCATTTGTTTTATGCCATGTCGTTGGAGAGTGCCGGGCAAATTGATAAAGCCGAAGCCGAATTCAAAGCCATGCAGGGCCGCTATTCGTATTACGAACAGCGCTACCATTATGGTGTTTTTTTGCGCAGGAACGGGCGCGATGCCGATGCTGAAAAGGTATTCACCACCATGCTTGAAGAGGAAGCCCACCTAAGCGCCATCGAACGTAAAGGTGCACGCCCATGGTGTACTAAAGCGCGTACCGAATTGAAAGCTATTTCTTAATACCGCATTGTTGTATCTCCTCCGTTACAACCATAAAAATGTTTTGCTAAAACTTACATTTGCATTGCTATGAAAAAACTGACACTATTATCGGCCGCCGCTTTACTAGCGGTATCTGCCTCTGCACAGGTTGAAAAAACGTATAAGCAAAAAGGCTACACGCTTAACTTCACCAATACCGATGCTACCTTAGACAGCGCTTTGCAGGAGCGCATGATCAAAACCTTTTTTGAAGTATATCCTAAACTTTCGAAGGAGTATAATAAAAATACCGAGAAGATTGTTTACATGAAAATCGACACTGCCTACAAAGGCGTAGCCGCTACCGGCAATGCCCATGTACGCATCAGCCCTAAATGGATGCACCAGCACCCTGAAGATATTGATGTAATTACGCACGAAGTGATGCACATCGTTCAAAATTATGGCAACAGCGTTGGCCCGGGCTGGCTTACTGAAGGTATTGCCGATTACGCCCGCAACCAGTTTGGCGTAAACAATCCGGCTGCGAAATGGAGCTTAGGCGAATATAAAGCCGGACAAAACTATACCAACAGCTACCGCATTACCGCGCGCTTTTTACTTTGGATAGAAACAAAAGTAAAAAAGGGCATAGTAAAAGAACTGGATAAAGAAATGCGCGACCATACTTATACTGATGCTGTATGGACCAGCCAAACCGGTAAGACACTTGATGAGCTTTGGGCAGCTTACGTGGCTAATCCATCCTTAAGCTAAAACAAAACGTCCATAACTTCTCATAAACGAATAAAGCCCCGGATTTGCCGGGGCTTTATTCGTTTATAACAACAGGGTTATAAAAACATTATCTTTTCTTAGCATTAAAGGTCTTTGGTTTTTTAACGCTAAACTCTGGCTTGCCATTCGGGTTAATTTCGGGCGGGCCATCGTAGTTCATGGCGCAACGGAAACCAATTTCAGCGCTGGCTTCATCCTCATCCATAGCACGGCGGGTAGCCGGGTTTAACCAAAATGCCCTGTCGTTCCACGAACCGCCTTTATATACTTTCGATTTATCACTGATCAGGGTAGTTACACCATATAAAGTGGTGTTTACAGTATCGTTATAACCACGCACATCCGGAGTATAAGCTTTACCGGCAATTGAACTTTTAGGATTTGAAACACCCGTAGTGCCCGGATTTACCGCAGCGTTTGCATTAGCCGGACCGGTAGGCTTGGTATTGCCTTGTTGCTGGGCAACCATTTCGGCCCAGGTTTGTTTTTTGTAACCGGTTGCAGGTACTTTTATCGGGCGGCCATATTTATCTTTTGCATAAACACCTTTGGCAGCATCAGCATATTGCTTGTTAGTAAACTGGTTGCCACGATATGGGTTAAAGTCGTCGGTTTCCTCAAACGATGTTTGGCGATAAGTATCGTTGGTCCATTCGTTTACGTTGCCGGCCATGTTGTATAAACCAAAGTCATTCGGCTCGTACGAACGTACAGGCGCGGTAATATCGGCCTTATCATTCAGGTAGCCGCCCACACCGGCGTTATCACCACTGGTTCGTTTAAAGTTGGCTAATATCAACCCACGTGTTTTTGATTTTGGCGAACGAACACCCATGCCATTCCATGGATATACTTTCCCTTCGGTAATGTTTTCCAGCTGAGTATTGCCTGCAAGGCCTAAAGCTGCATATTCCCACTCGGCTTCGGTTGGCAGGCGGTAACCGGCACGCAGTATACCATCTTCTTTACGTACAGGGCGTTTTACTTTACCTTTGCCGGTGGCCGATGTATCATTACGCGGGTTCAGGTCGTTAGGCATGCGTTTACCATCAATGCCAGGGCCTTTGTACTGCCCGTTCAAATATATTTCGGTATTAAACGGTTGCTTTTTAGGGTCTACCGCACCGGCAGCAGGCGTTGCAGCAGCAGGCGCGTTAGGGTCGGCCGGGTTTTGTGCAGTTGCAGGGTTTGCATTCTTAGCACGGTCTTTCCAGGTTACTAACTGGCCTTGTGTACGCAAAATATTCTCGTTCATGCGCTGTGTACGCCAGTCGCAATAATCCTGCACCTGGTCCCAGCTTACGCCTACCACCGGGTAATCCTGGAAAGCGGCGCCGCGCAGGTAGTTATCCACATAAGGTTCGTTGTATGATAATGGCCTTCTCCAAACCAGGGTATCGGGGATGGCATTATAGTAAAGTTCACGATCGTCGGGAAAATTGGTTTGCAGCCAATACAGATATTCGCGCCAGTCGTTATTAGAAACTTCGGTCTCATCCATATAAAAGGTTGAGATAGATTTGCGCTTGCGCACGTTATTATATTCAAAGGTAACGTCTTCGCCGGCACTGCCACCCTGCACAAAGGTACCGCCCTCAATAGCGATCAGGCCCGGGCCCGGAGAAGGGTGCGTTTTCCGGAACACCTGGAAACCGCCATTGTACTTATCATTATATCGCATACCGGTTGTTTGCGATTGTGGTTTTGGCGCACAACCTGCCAGCAACGTCCCGGCTCCCAACAGCACTAAAGCATACCTGCTAAAATTCATTTTCATGCAATTACAATTAATCAGAGCGTAAATTTAATCAAATATTTGATATTTAATACCTCTTCTAAAATAGGCATTTATTTTAAAATGGTACTATAATAATTACCGTTAAACGAAAATTCCCGATTAAAGTTATTCTGTCCCGAATAATTTTGATTGGCAATAAGTTATTTTATATTTATACGTTATTTTCGCAGATACGATACATTAGCATTGATTAAACTGATACGGGTTAATGATGAAGATATTTTCCACGTTTTTTCTAAGGGCAGGTTCATTTGTAGCTGTTATGCTGCCATTAACCCTGCGGGCACAGGTGGTTGGGCCTACCGGTACAAATACCAACGGTAGCAGTTCAAACGCTATTGTAACCGGCGTGCCTTTCCTAAGTATAGCACCCGATTCGCGTTCGGGAGCTATGGGCGATGCCGGCGTGGCGTTATCGCCCGATGTAAATGCTAATTACTGGAACCCGGCTAAACTGGCTTTTATCGATGGCGATAATAACCTCGGCCTGTCATACAGCCCCTGGCTGCGCCGTTTGGTGCCCGATGTATCGCTGGCTTATTTAAGCTTTGCCCGTAAGGTTGACGACCGTAACGCCATCGGCGCGTCGTTAAGATATTTTAACCTGGGGGCTATCCAGTTAATTGACGCTAATCAAAACGACCAGGGCACATATCGCCCCTCCGAGTTTTCATTCGATGTTTCATTTGCCCGGTCTTTTGGCGAAAACCTATCGCTGGGCTTAACCGGTCGTTACATCCACTCAAATCTTTCAAACGGGGCTTTTACCGGCAGCCAGCAAACCAAACCGGCCAATGCCGTAGCTGCAGATGTTTCTATGTATTACAAAAGGCCGGGCCAGCAATTTGGTAACGACGCGCTTTTTGCCTTTGGTGTTAATATTTCAAACATCGGCACCAAGATCAGCTATTCGGATGGCGGGGTGAAATACTTTTTGCCTACCAATTTAAAAATGGGCGTGGCCAATACCTGGTTTATCGACGAGTACAACGATTTTACGCTAACCATGGATGTTAACAAACTGCTGGTACCTACCCCACCCATCCGCGATAACAGCGGCAATATCATCAGCGGTACAGACGATAACCGTTCGGTACCTGCCGGCATCTTCGGTTCGTTCAGCGATGCGCCGGGCGGCTTTGCCGAAGAAATGCGCGAGATCAGCTATTCACCTGGCTTAGAGTATCGTTACAATAAACAATTTGCCCTGCGTGTAGGTTACTTTTACGAGAACCCCACCAAAGGCGACAGGCAATATCTAACCATGGGCGCCGGCTTTAAATACGATATATTTAATATCGATTTTTCGTACCTGGCAGCCAATCAGCAAAAAAGTCCGCTATCAAATACCCTGCGCTTCTCGGTATCGATTAACTTTGGCGGACAAAAATCATCCGACAAGTAATTAATGGCTAAAATAAAAGTAGGCTTTGGGTTTGATGTACATCAACTAAGGCAAAACCATCCTTTCATAATGGGCGGCGTTAAGCTGGAACACACATCTGGCGCATACGGCCACTCAGACGCCGATGTATTGCTGCATGCCATTTGCGATGCCCTGCTGGGCGCGGCCAACCTGCGCGATATCGGCTATCACTTTAAAAATACCGACGACCGCTGGAAAGGCATCAGCAGCCTGGTGCTGTTACAGCATGTCATGGAAATGCTGAAGGAAAAAGGCTGGGCCATTGGCAATATCGATGCCATGATATGCCTGGAAGCGCCAAAAGTAAACCCGCATGTACCTGCCATGAAAGCCAACATCGCACAAGCCGCAGGTATCAGCGAGGAGGATATCTCTATCAAAGCTACCACTAACGAGCAAATGGGCTTTATTGGCCGTGAAGAGGGTGTTGTGGCTTATGCGGTTTGTTTGATAGAGCGGATTTAAGTTTTACTTATTGGCTATTGCCTCTTCTATTTGTTTTTTAAGTTCGCGGTACGCCGGACGGTTCTTCATGGGATCGATAGATATCTCAATCGTCCCGTATCTTGCAATATCGCCATATCTGGAAGCTGCCTGCATCCCATTCAATACATTCACTTTTGCAATTAGTTGGGGGTTTAAACCGCCCAGCACCCCCCCGTTGTTCCTGCCTGTATCCGACTTATAAATTAGCTTATTCCGAACAAATATCACAGTAACGGCACTCATCAGGCGTCCGCGGCTGGGGCCGCATATAATCAGGCGCTTTCCTTTGTTTGTATCAGTTACGGCTTTGTTGGTGGCCCGATATATGATGGGGCCTTTAACCGCTTTTAATAAATACCCGGTATCGCTTTGCGCAAAAGTGGCTTTAGCGATAGTTGATAATAGAATAATGGTTAAAAATGCCTTCATGTTAAATCGGGTTCAATATTAACATGATGATGTGCAGCGAAGCGTTATTCCATAAATAAATGTTAATAATTCTTAAATTAGTTCATGACCATCAAACATACGAACGGCAGAAAAGAACACAATAATAATCTTAACTTATCAGAGAAAACGAACGAGTATCCCGATCGCGTAAAAGCTGGTATAGAACGGGGCAGGCAACAAGTGCGTAATGAACAAACGAAATCTACGGATGAAATGATGAAAAAGTACAGGAGAGACGTATAGCTTACTCTCTCGCCTCCGATATCCCATACGCTGCCGTTATTTGCCGGTAGGTAAAATGATGATAATCCACAAAGCTTTTAGTAAGCACCGATAGTTTGCCGTTTTTGATGTAGCGTGTTGGGGTTATGATATAGATAGTGCCCGCCTTACCTCTATACTTCAAACTGGCAAATACGGTTTCGTTCATGTCGTCATCATTAATAATGGTGCGATTTTGCTTTACCTCCATAGCAATATCCGGCCCGTTGAATACAAATATGGCGTCGTTATAATGCATATGATCAAGCCTTACCACCTCATCAATAGTAGCCTGATCATAAACCTGCTGAACAAAGCCGGTTACCGGTCCCTTAGCCGTTTGGCGGTTGGCTACGTATTGTATTTTAAACGAGTTAAAGCTTAAGTATGCATACGCTATCCACATCGCAAAAAATACCATCCTGCTTACCTTTGTCTTCATCAACAGGTAAACAAATCCCGGCATAAACAACATCGCTATCATGCGGAAGTGCCGGCCCTCGTACGATATAGTAGCCTGCCTGATATACATATAACTGAAAAACGCAGTGCCCAACGCATAAAAAAAGATCAGCACAACAGGATACTTCTTATTATGCGATAGTTTGCCAATAAAGGCCACGAAAGCGATGCAGGCGAGCGCGAAGATCACGATCATCATAATAGCCGCCTGGTACGAGACCATCGGTGCATCGGTATGATAGATCAACCCATCCACCAGTTCATCAACCGAAAAGCCTGAAAGAATTGGCGCGGCCAGTGGATAGCCAAATGTTTCGGGCAACACCAGCAAGGGGCCGGTATCCGATGTAGGGTTATCTCCCTTCGACATATAACCTACATAAATGACAGCCAGGGCGGCCACAAAAGGGATGGCCAGCAAAAGGCCGTTACGTATCCATGCCCACAGCGTGGTTTTATCATACCAGGGCTTATGGCTGCTGCCTGTTTCAGCCATACCCACATTTATCCAGATACAACCAACCGCCGCAGCGAACATCCACAGTACTGAAGATTTGGCGAAGAAGCCCAGCAATCCGCCCAAAAACACAAACAACAATATCTGCCATGTTATTTTTTCGATGCTGAAACAGCCATACAAAAACCAACCTAAGAAAGCAAACAGCAAAACCTCGCCTCCTAAAAAGTATACGTACGAGTTAACAAAAAACAACTGTGTGGCCACAAACGCAATGGTAATTGCCGATACCTGCCTGCTAAAACCCAGGCGGGTAAAAAGTTTGTAAAAACCCGTCAATCCCAATACGTTACACACTATTAAGGTAACCGCTACCGCTTTTGCCGTATTGATATTCAACAAGCACTTAAATAGATAAGGTACCAAATATTGCCCCGGCGACCACCAGGCTAAAAACTCGTAATGATTTTTGGCGATATTAAAAGGATCGACAGTGATATAAGTATTCCAGGGCGCGTGCTTCGCGATGCCATCCATCACAAGGAAGCCCCAGCATGGGTCTGGGTCGATGCCTGGCGGCACGCTCCATGAAAGTATACCTAAAACAAGGGCCAGCAGGCAAGCCAGTAAAATTAAAATTCGGTGCGATTTGTCTTTTGCAAAAAACTGCGACAAGGATTTAAGGTTCATCTATTAAGCCGGGGTTCGCTTTAATTTGTGTGGTAAGTTTTAATATCAGCCCAAGATAAACTAAAAATTTAGTATTTTGAATTGTAACGGCCTGATTTAACAAATTTTAGGGATTGGAAACAAAATACCGTTTGTTATTTCGATAGAGCCTGGGAGGATGTGCACTGGCGCGAAAGAGAAATCTTGTACGATATGCATTTCCACTCAGCGTATCGTATAAGATTTCTCACCCTTGCCCCGCTATTTCCCTCCCGCTAAGGGTTCGAAATGACAAACTTCCTAATCAGCGTAAAGACCGCGCTAAAACAACATCAGTACCTGCCCTTTTTCCACTTTATCACCGGGTTTTATTTTGGTGGCTTTAATGGTTACATCGGCGGGAGCTTTAATGATGTTCTCCATCTTCATGGCTTCCAGTATAAACAGGTTATCGCCTTTTTTAACCTCGTCGCCATCGTTTACAAATATCTTCAGCACCAGACCGGGCATGGGGGCTTTTATCTCGCTGATCTTTGAGCTATCCTTGCTGCTCATCCCCAACTGATCGAGCAGCAGATCGAACTGATCCTGTGCTGATACCTGGTAGGTATTACCGTTCACCTTTATCTCGGCAGTTTTCCCTTCCGCGTCAAAGCTAACTACCTCGGCATTGTAGGATGCGTTGTTGTGCAACAGGTGATAGCCTTGCTTACCCAATTTTTGAATATCGGCAGTGGCTTGTTCGCCATTAACGGTTAGTGCGCCTTTATTGCGTTTGGCCTCAAAATCAAACTTGTCGTTTACTTTTATGCGGTACATATGTTTACTGGGTAAGTACGTATTGAATTAAGTTAGCGCCCATTTTAAGGGCTTTAAGGCGGGCTTCCTGGGTATCGTTGGCGTAGGTGCCAAAATCTTCCCAGCCGTTGCCCAGGTCGCACTCGTAGGTGTAAAAGCATACCAGGCGGCCTTTATAGATCAGGCCGAAGCCCTGCGCGCGGGTGCCATCGTGCTCATGTATTTTGGGTAATCCGGCAGGGAAATCATATTTCTGGTGGTAGATAGGGTGGTTCACCGGCAACTCCACAAAATCCAATTCGGGGAATACCTTTTTCATCTGCGGGCGGATAAACTGGTCTAAACCATAATTATCATCGATATGCAAAAAACCGCCGCCGGTAAGATATTTGCGCAGGTTGCGCGCCTCGGTATCACTAAAGATCACGTTGCCGTGGCCCGTCATAAAAATAAACGGATAATTGAACACCTCGGCGCTTCCGGCTTCCACTATCTCGTCCTCGGCCTGGAAGTTGGTCTTTAAATTTTCGTTGCAAAACTTAATGAGATTGGGCAGGGCTGTGCGGTCGCCATACCAATCGCCCCCGCCGTTATATTTCAGCTTGGCCATCCGGTATGAGGGGGCATGAAAACCCGTGAACAGGCAAAACACCAGCACCAAAGCTATCCCATACCTTAATTTCATACTTAGCGGTTTAAAAAGTTTATCTCAAAGCAGGCTTCCAGCGCGGCGGTTTCGGTGCGCAGCCTGCTTTCACCTAAAGTTATGGGTTTAAATCCGTTTTGTAAAGCGTCAGCTACTTCTTTTTCGGTAAAATCGCCTTCCGGGCCAATCATCACTAAATAGTTACCTTTCAATTGCAGCGTATCCTTTATTTCAGCTTTCTCTCCATCAATGCAATGAGCAATAAATTTTTGCCCTTCAAACGGCTGCGACAGGAATTTACTGAAGCTAACCGCCTCGTTCAATACCGGGTGATAAGCCTTAAGTGATTGCTTGATAGCCGAAGTAATGATCTTATTCAAACGATCTACCTTGGCCTCTTTACGCTCAGACCGCTGGCTGATGATCAGCGAGATCTCATCTATACCGATCTCGGTAGCCTTCTCTAAAAACCACTCCAACCTGTCCAGATTTTTAGTTGGCGCTACCGCGATGTGCAGATAATGGTTGCGCTTGCCATATGCTGTTACTACCGAATTAATTTGCAGGATGGTTCTTTTGGGATGCGCATCGGAAATGGTCGCTGTATAAAATCCTCCCCTACCGTCTATCAGGTTAATTTGATCGCCCTTTTCCAGGCGTAGCACACGGGTACAGTGCTTGCTCTCCTCCTCGGTTAAAAACCAGTTTTGGGCATCGGGATTAATATCGGGGGTGTAGAACAGGTGCATGGCCGGCTACAATTAATGCAGGTCTACCGCGTCTTCTTCGTTCAGCAGCAGCTCCAGCTTTACAGATTCAATGTTCTGGTCTGATTTTTTCAGCACGGTGATATTGTAGCCATCAGCTTCGCGTTGTTCGCCAACTTCGGGTATCTTCCCGAAGATCTCGCTCACCCAACCGCTTACGGTATCAAAGTCGCCGTCTTCGGGCAGGTCGTGCGGCAGGTGGCTGTTTACATCATAAATAGATGCTACGGCGTTCACTATAAATTCGCGGTCGCTTACTTTATCTACAATTGGCTTTTCTTCGTCAAATTCGTCCTGTATCTCGCCCACCAGTTCTTCCACGATATCTTCCAGCGTTACCATACCAGCCGTACCGCCAAACTCATCCAGCACAATGGCTATCTGCATGCGCTTTTGCTGCAGTTCGGCCATCAGATCGTTTATCTTTTTGGTTTCAGGAATGAAGTAGGGCTTACGGATCACGTTCTTTAGCTCAAAATGCTCGTTACGTACCAACAACGGTAAGATATCCTTGGCATGCACCACGCCGATGATCTTATCGATACTATCCTGGTAAACCGGCATACGGGAGTAGCCTTCGGTGATGATCAGTTCCAGTAATTCCTCGCGGGTAGTATCGATATCCATGCCCGATATTTTAGTACGGGGCACCATGATGTTTTTCACCACACGTTCGTTAAAATCGAATACGTTTTTGATCAGTTCGTGTTCGGTACTATCCAGCGCGCCACTTTCCTTACCTTGTTCCAGCAGGTACTGTAACTCTTCTGAACTATGGTGCGCCTCCTCGCTGATATTGTTGATACCGATCAGCTTTAACAGGAATGTCGCGAAGCCGTTCAATAACCAGATAAATGGTTTAAAGGCCACAAAGAAGAAGCGCAGCGGCAGCGAAACAGCCAGCGTGGTACGTACCGAACGTTGTATGGCTATCGACTTAGGCGCCAGCTCGCCAAATACAATGTGGAATATGGTGATAGTGGCAAACGCCACGATATGGCTGGTGGTGATAATGGCCTGCGATGTAATAACCACGCCAAACAGCGCGAACAGGCTGAGCATGCATTTGGTAACCACCTCCTCGCCCACTACACCAAGCCCCAGCGAGGCGATGGTAACACCCAGCTGCGTTGCCGCCAGGTAGCCATCCATGTTGTGCATGATCTTGCGGGCCAGCTTAGCTGCTGTACTACCCGATTTGATCTGCAATTCTATTTGCGACCCCCTTACCCTTACAATGGCAAATTCGGCTGCCACGAAAAACCCGTTCAGTGCAACAAGGAATAAGGTAGCAATTATCTCAAAAAAACTGACGTGTAGGTCGACGGGGTGGTCCATTAATTTGTTTTATTGTTCAACTTTGAAAGTCTCGTTGTATAATGCCAGACTTTCCTTAATTACTTTATACGCGTAAGGCTTACCTAAAAGGTGCTCTATGGTTACGTTTTTCCCTTCAAGGGCTTTATAATCCTGGAAAAAGCGTACGATCTCTTTCATGGCATGCGGCGGTAGTTCGTTCAGGTCGTCGATATAATTTACCGACATATCATTCTTCGCTACCGCGATGATCTTGTCGTCCTGTTCGCCGTTATCCACCATGTGCATTACGCCAATCACCTTTGCTTCGATCATCGACATGGGGTAAACGTCGGCGCTGCAAAGTACTAATATATCCAAAGGGTCTTTATCATCACAATAAGTTTGCGGGATAAAGCCATAATTTGCCGGGTACATCACCGATGAGAACAATATACGGTCAAGTTTCAGCAAGCCTGAATCTTTATCGATCTCGTATTTCGCTTTCGATCCTTTGGGTATCTCTATTACCGCGTTCACTATATTCGGGATATCCTCGCCCGGCGATACCTGGTGCCATGGGTGTTGTGTGCTCATTCGTTATATTAAATGTTATTACTCTTTATTTGTTTTATCATCGCCTGCATTGCCGAAGCTCTTTCGCTTTACAAATGCTATTATAAGCGGGATACTGGTTACTACGATCAGCCCCAGTATCACGTATTGCAGGTAGTATTTCAGGTTGGGGTATTTAAGCCCTAAAAAAAAGCCGGTTAAGGTTAATATGCTCACCCAGGCTACGCTACCAATAATATTGTAGATAGTGAACTTTTTGATATCCACCTTTACAACCCCTGCAAAGATAGGTGCAAAAGTTCTGATTATTGGGAAAAATCTGCCTAAAACCAATGCCATGCCGCCATATTTCCCATAAAAGGCCTCGGCCATGGTTACATAACGTTTCTTAAAGAATAGGGATTCGTTCTTTGAAAATAGCAGCGGCCCCGTTCGGTAGCCAAACCAGTAGCCGGTATAATTGCCCAAAATGCCTGCTACGATCAACGAGCCGATGAGCACATATACCGGTACATCTAAAATACCTGTGGCACAAAGCAGTCCGGCTAAAAATAGCAGGTAATCACCGGGCAGAAAAAACCCGAAGAACAGGCCCGTTTCTGCGTAAACAACAATAAGCAAAAGGTAAAATCCCCCCGTACTTATGATGGAATCGGCATCGGTTAAATTGTGTAGGTGTTCCCAGAAACTTTCCATTCGGCTATTAAGTAAAACTACAAATATTATTTAATTTGTAATCAATACTTAATATTAAATAAGATTGGAAATAAAGCCGGGGTATATACCAACTATTAAGGTAATAATGGCCGATAAAGCCAGTACTACATTAAAATAGCCCGGGATAGCCAGTTCGGTACGCTCGGCGCTGCGGAAATACATGGCCACGATGACCCTGAAATAGTAGAATATGCTGATGATGGCATTTACCACCGCTATCAGGATCATCCAGATCTGCATTTTGGCCATAGCGCCCGAGAACATCAGGAACTTACCCATAAAGCCCGCGGTAAGCGGTATACCTGCCAACGACAGCATTGCGATAGTAAGCACAAGCGCCAGGAACGGATTGCTTTTACCCAAACCGTTGAAACTCTCAAAATTATCGTTGCCCGATTGCTGCTGAACCAAAATCAATACCGCGAAGGCAATGATCGATGCTACCGAATAAGCGATGGCATACACAAACACCGAGTTACCCGAGTTTGCCCCCAAAGCCACAATAGCAAACAACATATAACCGGCATGCGAGATACTCGAAAATGCCAGCATCCTTTTAAAGCTATGTTGATACAGGGCGGTGATATTGCCTACACATAAAGTAAGGATAGTGATGGCCATTAGGGTCGGCACCCAAACTTCGGATATCGAAGTAAAGCAAACCGAAAATAACCTTAAAAATGCTGCGAAGCCCGCAGTTTTAACAACAGTCGACATAAACGCGGTGATCAGCGTTGGCGCGCCTTCGTATACGTCCGGTGTCCAGAAGTGGAATGGTGCGGCGCCTACTTTAAAGCAAAGGCCAACGATCATCAGCATAATGCCGGTATAAAACATGGCATCGGGTGTTTTGCTGGTATGGGTTAAGGCCCAGTCGCGGATAACATCCAGGTCGAACGAACCTACCGAACCGTAGATGAGCGTAATGCCAAACAGCAGGAAACCGGTAGAGAACGCGCCCATCAGGAAGTATTTTAAAGCAGCTTCGTTTGATGCGAAATCGTTCTTTTTGATACCTGCCAATATGTATAAGCTTACCGACATGATCTCGATACCAATAAACAGCATCGTAAGGTTATGGTACGATACCATTACGATGATCCCTGCAAGGGCGAACAGGATGATGGCATAGTATTCGGCCACATGGTCGCTGATCCGCTCGAAATAATCCTTTGATAGCATCAGGATCAATACGGTCGACAGTATCGTAACACCCGAAAACGCGATAGCGAACCTGTCAAACTGCATCATGCCGCTGTAAATAGGTTCGGCAACGGCATTCCATTGCGCAATACCTAAACCCAGGGCAACTAATAAGCCGGTAATGGTAATAGGCAACAGCGCGTTTTTGGCTTTGTACAAGCCCAGGTACAACAGCAGTATAGGTAAAACAGATATGAGTATCAGCGTATTCATTCTTTATATTTTAATTCAAAGGGGCAAATTAGTGAGCAGGGATAGCAGACACTGCGCCTATAGGCCCGGTTTTCTTGTTAACTAAATCTATCAGGTTGGTAACCGAAGCTTCCGACAGGTGTAAGATCGGCTGCGGGTAAATACCGATCACAATGATCAGCGCGCAGATGATTACCATCACCAGGCGTTCGCTGCCGGTAATATCGGTAAAGGTAATGGTCAGGTCGTTGGTTGGGCCCTGCATTACGCTTTTGTACATGCGCAGCATATATACACCGCCTAATATAATGGTAGTACCCGCCACAACAGCCAGCCTGATGTTGTAATAATAAACGCCGTTCAGCAGTAAAAACTCACCGATGAAGCCGTTTGTCAGCGGCAAGGCCACCGTACCCAGGGTGATGATGAGGAATGATACCGCGAACCATGGCGAATTTTTAGCGATACCGCCCAACTGGCCCAGATCGCGGGTATTCAGTTTGCGACTGATGATATCCCATACAAAGAATAAACCTACTACGTTAATGGCATGGTTTAGCATTTGTATCATAGCACCCTGCACACCGTTCACATTCCAGGCGAAGATGGCGGCAGCAATCAAACCAACGTGGGCGATAGATGAATAAGCCACCAAACGCTTGCCGTCTTTTTGGCGGAACGCGATGATAGAGGCATATACAATACCAACAACCGATAAAGTGATGGCGTAAGGATAATATTCGTTAAAGCCCTGCGGTGCCATCGGGATCAGCCAGCGGATAACACCGAAAATACCCATCTTCAGCATAATGCCCGAAAGCATCATGGTACCCGCGCTTGGCGATTCGGTATAAGTATCAGGCTGCCAGGTATGGAAGGGGAATATCGGCATCTTGATAGCGAATGCTAAAAAGAACGCCCAGAATATCCAGCCCTGTGCTTTCGGCGTCAACAACAGGCCATACAGTTCATGGATATCAAATGTTTTGCCGGGGTTTTGCGTGTACAGGTAAATAATAGCCGCCAGCATAAACAGCGAACCGGCGAAGGTGTAGATAAAGAATTTCAGCGTAACCTTTATCCGGTTCTCGCCGCCCCACAATGCCGATATAAAATAGATCGGGATCAACGCGGCTTCCCATCCTACATAAAACAAAAAGGCATCAAGCGCGGTGAACACCACCAGCATGCCGCTTTGCATAAATAAAATCAGCGCGTAAAAAATATTGCTGTTGGTATTATACTCGTGCTTAAAGGTTGTAAGGATAATTATCGGCACCATCAGGGTACACAGCAATACCGGTATAATGTTGATACCATCAAGCCCTGCACTAAAGTAGATACCAAATTGCGGGATCCATGCCTGATCTACAGCAAACTGTACCGAAGCATCCGGGTGATATTGGGTAATGAAGTATGCGGATAAGGCCAGTTCGGCTACAGCAAAAAACAATGCCACATACTTTGCCGACTCGTTCTTAATAAAAACAAGGGCAAGAGCAGCCAGCAGGGGTAAAAAAATTAATAAAGAAACCGTCATTTTGTATGCAGTATACCTGTAAATCCAAAACTATAAACCAGTAAGGCAATAATGCCCAGCACCATCATAAATATATAGAAGCCCACATTACCGGTTTGCAGCAGGCGCAAACCCTTACTGCCTTCAACCGGCGCGGCGCCTATACCATTCACCAAACCATCAATACCCATCTTGTCAACTACCTTATAAAGGAACTCCGACGCGGCATCCAGTGGTTTGCGGAACAGCATATCGTATAACTCATCTACATAGAATTTTTTGTATGACAAGGTTGACAGGAAGCTGCGCTCCTCGCCATCGCGAACAGGCAGATCGCCTTTGCTGATATATTTAATGTAAGCGTATATTAATGCTAATACGGCTACGCCTACAGATATGCCCATCAAAGTCATTTCCATAGATACCGGTAATTCGGCAACTTCCTTAGGCGCGCCGGCTTTAAATATCGGTGCAAGGAAATGGCCTAAAGCGTGATGTCCACCCAATACTTCAGGGATACCGATGAAACCGCCAACGATAGACAGCACCGCCAAAACAATTAGTGGTATGGTCATGGTAGCAGGTGATTCGTGCAGGTGATGCTCCTGTTCGTGCGTGCCACGGAACTTACCAAAGAAGGTAAGGAACAACAGGCGGAACATGTAGAACGATGTCAGCATGGCGGTGAAAACACCAACGCCGTACATCCATTTGCTATGTTCGTATGTATGTGATAATATCTCGTCTTTAGAAAAGAAACCAGCAAACGGAGGGATGCCGGCAATGGCGATGGTACCAATGAGCATGGTTGCGAAGGTAACCGGCAACTTTTTGCGCAGGCCACCCATATTGCGCATATCCTGCTCGCCGCTCACCGCGTGGATGACAGAACCCGCACCCAGGAATAAAAGGGCTTTAAAGAAAGCATGCGTGATTACGTGGAAGAAGCCGCCTGTAAAAGCACCCACACCCAAACCCAGGAACATATAACCAAGCTGCGACACGGTTGAATAAGCCAGTACCTTTTTAATATCAGTTTGTGTCAGGGCTATCAGCGCGGCAAATAAAGCGGTAGCTAAACCGATGATAGCGATCACATCCATCGTAACCGGCGCCCAAACAAATAAGATGTTAGAGCGGGCTATCATATAAATACCGGCGGTAACCATGGTAGCCGCGTGGATCAGGGCCGAAACAGGTGTCGGGCCGGCCATCGCGTCGGGCAGCCAGGTAAACAATGGTATCTGTGCCGATTTACCGGTAGCGCCCACAAACAGCAGCATGGTTACCAGGGTGATGGTCCAGAAGCCATGCGGCATTAAATGTACGCGTGGGAATATCTGTGCAAACTCTACACTGCCAAAAATATTCACCATCAGGAAGATGGCGATCAGGAAGCCCAGATCACCTATACGGTTCATGATGAATGCCTTTTTAGCGGCATCGGCATAATCGGGATTAGTATACCAGAAACCGATGAGCAGGTACGAGCATAAACCTACACCTTCCCAGCCAATAAACATGATGACGTAGTTAGATCCCATCACCAGCAGCAGCATGAAGAAGATGAACAGGTTTAAGTAAGCGAAGAACTTACCGAAGCCCGCATCATCATGCATATAACCTATCGAATATAAATGGATCAATGTACCTACACCGGTGATGATGAGCAGCATGATAGAACTCAGCTGATCTACCAAAAAGGCGAAAGGCACCTTCATGGTACCGGCACTGATCCACTGGAACAGGGTTACATTGATAGCCTTGCCGGTCTCGTGTATCTGCATAAAGGTACTTAAGCTGATACCAAAGGCAACCAGTACCATAAAGGTACCAATAAAGCCGATAACGCCTTTAGACAACACATTGCGGCCAAGCCCGTTGAATACGAAGCCAAGCAGCGGTAATAAAGGAATAAGCCAGATATATTTATCCATTGTTATACTATTCTATTCAATGTGTCATGCTGAACTTGTTTCAGCATCCCACTTGCTATTACCAGCGGTGTGAGGTCCCGAAACAAGTTCGGGATGACGTTTTGTTTTTATTTTCAGCTTGTCATTGCGAGCGATAGCGCGGCAATCTCGTAGCCATGCTTATCTACTCTGCGTACTACGGGATTGCTTCGTCGTACCTCCTCGCAATGACAGTTTATTTAACTACCATTTCAATTTATTCAGCACATTCGTATCTATCGAACTGGTGTTACGATAGATCATCACAATGATGGCCAAACCTATCGCCACTTCGGCAGCGGCCAGGGCCATAATAAAAAATACGAATACCTGCCCGGCTGCATCGTTACGGTAAACCGAAAACACGGTCAGCAACAGGTTCACGGCATTCAGCATCAGCTCAACCGACATGAAGATCACAATAGCGTTGCGGCGGGTTAATACCCCAATAACGCCTATGCAAAACAAAATGCTGCTTAATATAATGTAGTGATTAAGCGGCACGTACTTTACCGTATTAAAAAAACTTTCCATCGGGCTGCTTTTCTCTTTTAGCTAATAAAACCGCGCCCACCATTGCCGATAACAGCAGGATAGACGATATTTCAAAAGGCAATAAAAACTCGTTGAATAACACTTTACCTAAATTTTTCACCAAACCTAAGCCCGGGTTATCAAGCACTACCGGTTTTGAAACCGCGCATAGCTTCAGCGCGCCGAACAGTGTAGCCAACAGGCAGCAACCGCCAATAACACCGGCAATTTTTACAATATTGCTTTTAGCAGGTTCCGAATCTACGTTCAGGTTCAGCAACATCAGCACAAACAGGAACAGTACCATAATGGCCCCCATGTAAACGATGAAGTTCACCACAGCTAAAAACTGCGCGTTAAGCAAAATATAGTGAATGGTAATGGTAAAAAAGGTAAGTACAAGGTACAGTACGCTGTGCACCGGGTTTTTGGCAGTAATAACCAATACTGCAAACAGTATGGATAAAAATGCGATGAAGTAAAATATACTCATTTTTTGGTTGATCTATAATTACCTGGGCCCTGCCAAATAGCGGGGCAAAGGTATAAAACTTCTCTATTGATTTAAGGGCGCCTCTACTAATTTGTCTTTACCATAAATAAAGTCCTTGCGCAACATATCCGATGGTACAATGTCGCCATCAAGGTATATCGCTTCTTTAGGACAAGCCTCTTCGCACAATCCGCAGAAGATGCAGCGCAGCATATTAATTTCGTATACGGCAGCGTACTTTTCTTCGCGGTACAGGTTCTCTTCACCTTTCTGGCGCTCGGCAGCCGTCATAGTGATGGCTTCGGCCGGGCACGACAGGGCGCAAAGGCCGCAGGCGGTACAGCGTTCGGCACCATTCTCATCGCGTTTAAGCGAGTGCATCCCGCGGAAGTTCTCAGAGAACTCGCGTTTTTCTTCGGGATACTTAATGGTTACCGGCTTTTTAAAAAAGTGCTTTATGGTGATCTTTAAGCCGCCTAATATAGCCGGCAAATAAGCGCGCTCGGCCAGGGTAAGTGGCTTTACTTCTAAAACTTTACGTTTATTACTTAGTGGTTCCATGCCGGTGTATTACTTAAAAAATTTATCGTAAATGGTGATCCAGGCACCGGTAATTACAATGTTGGTGATAGCCAAAGGTATCAAAGCCTTCCAGCCCAGGTCCATCAACTGGTCATAACGGAAACGCGGGATGGTCCAGCGTACCCACATAAAGAAGAAGATGAACAGGAAGATCTTTGCAAACAATACAGCCGTACCAATCAGCGGACCGATAACCGGGCCAACGTGCGCTGTTACCCAATCCATACCCGGGTAGTTATAACCGCCCCAGTACAGGGTAGCCATTACTGCCGATGAAATGAACATGTTGATATACTCAGCGAACAGGTAAAAACCCAGTTTCATTGATGAATATTCGGTGTGGTAACCACCTACCAGTTCAGTCTCGCACTCAGGCAGGTCGAATGGTGAACGGTTGGTCTCGGCAAAAGCGCACACCAGGAACAGCAAAAAGCCAAATGGCTGATAGATCACGTTCCAATGCCAGCCATGTTGTTGCTCGGCAATTTCTTTCAAGCTCAGGGTGCCGGTAACCATCAGTAAAGCGATGATAGAAAGGCCCATCGAGATCTCGTAGCTGATATTTTGCGATGCCGCGCGGATAGCGCCCAGCAATGAGTATTTGTTGTTTGATGCCCAGCCACCGATCATGATACCATATACACCCAGCGATACCACGCCGAAAATGTACAGGATACCTACGTTGATATCGGTTACCTGCAAATCGATCACCGTGTTACCGGCAACTATCTTTTGTCCCCATGGTATCACCGCCGAACCGATACAGGCCGTCATGATAGCCAGTGCCGGGCCTACAATAAACAGGAAACCGCTGGCACGGGTAGGGATAATTTCTTCTTTCATAAACATCTTGCCACCATCGGCCAGGGGTTGCAATAATCCCCACGGACCAGCACGGTTAGGACCTACCCTATCCTGCAAAAACGCGGCAATTTTACGCTCGGCATAGGTGCTGTACATAGCCACCACCAAGCTGATGGCGAAAATAACCACCACCAATATTGCTTTAATTATTAACTCTGATACTCCCATTATAAGCGTGTGTCTCGTTCAAACTGTTCTTTATTGGCTTCCTGCAGCAGTGGGTTGGTTTTCACCACCGGCAGCGGGCGCAGGGTATCGTAATGATTTGCGCTGATAACCGATTTGTTTGATATATGGCGCGGGCCTTCAATCACCCAATCAGCGGTTTTCTTTTTATCAAAGCGGCAGGTATTGCAAATAAATTCTTCCACTTCGCCGTAAACATCCTTGCGGGCAGTTACGCGTATTACATCTTCGCCTTTGTACCACAGAGTCACTTTGCCGTTGCAGTTCTCGTGGTCGCAATCGCGGTGGGCGTCGACAGGCTTGGTGAACCAAACACGGTTTTTAAAGCGGAAAGTTTTATCGGTCAATGCACCTACCGGGCAAACATCAATCACGTTCCCTGAGAAATCGTTGTCGACAGCTTTGCTGATATAGGTAGAAATTTCAGAATGGTCGCCGCGGTTAAGGATACCGTGCAGGCGGGTATTTGTGATCTGATCGGCAGTGAACACGCAGCGGTAACAAAGGATGCAACGCGTCATGTGTAGCTGGATCTTATCGCCGATATCGATCTTCTCAAATGTACGGCGGTCAAATTCGTAACGGGTTTTGGCTGCACCGTGCTCATAGCCCAGATCCTGTAGGTGGCATTCGCCGGCCTGGTCGCATACCGGGCAATCCAGCGGGTGATTGATCAGCAGCATCTCCACCACACCTTTGCGCGCCTCAATAACTTCGGGCGATGTGATGTTCTTCACTTCCATACCATCCATTACGGTGGTACGGCAGCTGGCTACCAGCTTAGGCATAGGGCGCGGGTCTTTTTCCGAACCCTTGCTTACCTGCACCAAACAAGTACGGCATTTACCGCCGCTGCCTTCCAGTTTAGAGTAATAGCACATAGCAGGTGGAACAACGTCGCCACCTATCAGCCTCGCGGCATTCAGGATGCTTGTTCCGGCATCTACCTCAATGGCTATTCCGTCTATGGTAACTTTATGTTTATCTGACATTTTTCTTAGTCAAAGTTTTTCTTTTATCGATCTACTATGTCATTGCGAGCGATAGCGCGGCAATCTCATAGGACATTGCGGTTATGCATAGTTCGCGGTTGCCGCGTCGCTACGCTCCTCGCAATGACAAAACTGCACTACGCTACGCTCTCTTCCTTCTTCGGCAGCGGATCAGCGTAATGCGCCAACCCAAAGTTATGCGTTGTAGCTTCGCCAGCGTGTGTTACGTGCCACTCAAACTCATCCCTGAAATGGCGGATGGCGCTGGCTACCGGCCAGGCTGCCGCATCACCCAGCGGACAAATGGTATTACCTTCTATCTTTTTAGAAACATCTACCAACAGGTCAATATCGCTCATTTTGCCGTGACCATATTCCAGGCGGTGCAGTACTTTCTCCATCCAGCCGGTACCCTCGCGGCAAGGCGAGCATTGGCCACAGCTTTCGTGGTGATAGAAACGGGCAAAGTTCCAGGTGTTGCGAACGATGCACTGATCTTCGTCATAAGCGATGAAACCACCCGAACCCAGCATGGTACCGCTCACAAAGCCACCATCAGCTAAGGATTCGTAGCTCATCAGGCGGGCTTCGCCATTAACGGTCTTCAGGAACAGGTTGGCAGGCAATATCGGTACCGATGAGCCACCGGCAACAACAGCCTTCAGGCGTTTGCCATTAGCTATACCACCGCAGTATTCGTCGCTATATAAAAATTCTTCGGCCGATAAACCCAGGTCTATTTCGTAAACACCCGGTTTGCGCAGGTTACCACCAGCCGATATCAGTTTGGTACCTGTGCTACGGCCAACGCCTATCTTGGCATACTCTTCGCCGCCATCGTTAATGATGGGAACTACCGCAGCTATCGATTCAACGTTGTTCACTACCGTTGGGCAACCATACAGACCAGCAATAGCCGGGAACGGCGGTTTGATACGCGGGTTACCACGTTTACCCTCCAGCGATTCTAACAAGGCGGTCTCTTCACCGCAGATGTAGGCACCGCCACCTGGCTGTACGTACAGCTCCAGGTCGTAACCGGTACCCAGTATATTTTTACCCAAAAATCCGGCAGCTTTGGCTTCGGCAATGGCTTTTTCCAGTATGCGGATCTGCGGCATCATTTCGCCGCGAACATATATGTACGATGTATTGGCACCCAGCGCAAAGCTCGATACGATCATCCCCTCAATTAAAGCATGAGGGATGTAGGTCATCAGGTAACGGTCTTTAAAAGTGCCCGGTTCCGATTCGTCGGCATTGCAAACCAGGTAACGTGCTACGCCCTCGGGTTTAGCCAAAAAGCTCCACTTCATACCGGTAGGGAAACCCGCGCCGCCGCGACCGCGTAAGCCCGACTTTTTCACTTCCTCTACAATATCGGCAGGGGCAAGCGTTTTCAAAGCCTTTTCAACAGCGCGATATCCGCCCTTTTGGCGATAAACATCAAAAGTGTTGATGCCCGGTACGTTGATATGTTCTAATAATAATTTGCGTCCCATCGTTACGCTGTTTTTTTAATTTATTTTACCTGTCATGCTGAACTTGTTTCAGCATCCCACTCGCATTTGCCTGCCGTGTGGGATCCCGAAACAAGTTCGGGATGACCATTTGATTTTTAATTCTTCGCTTTTGCTTTCAGATCGCCAATTAACTGATCTACCGATTGCTCTGTTAAATTTTCGTAGAAAGTATATTCAGGGCCTATCTGTAAAACAGGGGCGTAACCGCAGGCGGCTAAACACTCCACACCTCTCCAGCTAAATAAGCCATCAGCGGTAACTTCACCTTCTTTAACACCCAGCTTGTTTTCAATGTAGTCCATTATTTTGCCGGCACCAACTATCTCGCAAGGGCCGGTACGGCAAACTTCTAATACATATTTGCCTTGCGGGCGCATAAAGTACATGGTATAAAAAGTGGCTACTTCGTAAACTTCAATAGGTAATATCTCTAAAAAAGCAGCAACGTTGTCCATAGCGGGCACGCTCAGCCAGCCATATTCGGCCTGCACCAGGTGCAGTATAGGCAGCAGCGCCGATTTTTGTTTACCCTGCGGATAACGGCTTACTATATCGGCAAATTTAGCGGTCAGTTCGGCGCTAAAGGTTACCGGTTCATGTTGCTGGGTAGTATCTTCAACTCTAAGCATCTAACTCTCCGGCTATAATGTTTAAACTACTCATGTTAATAATGGCATCGCTTAACAGCATGCCGCGGCTCATTGGCGCGTACATCTGGTAATTGATAAAGCTTGGCCTGCGGAAATGCAAACGGTACGGGGAGCGGCCGCCATCGTTAACCAGGTAAAAACCCAGTTCGCCGTTGGCACCCTCTACCGAGTGGTATACCTCGCCAACCGGGGTTTCCACCTCGCCCATCACTATTTTAAAGTGATAGATCAGCGCTTCCATGTTGTTATAAACTTCTTCTTTCGGCGGCAGGTAATAGGCCGGCACATCAGCGTGGAAGATGGTCGGGTCTTCTTTTTCTACCAGTTTCAGGCATTGCTCTATCATACGCATGCTCTGCTTCATTTCCTCGTTACGTACCAAAAAGCGGTCGTAAACATCGCCAGTAGTACCTACGGGTACTTCAAAGTCAAGGTCTTGGTATGATGAGTACGGGTTCATGGCTCTCACATCATAATCTACACCGGCAGCACGCAGCAGCGGGCCTGTCCAGCTATAGCTTAGCGCAGTTTCGGCAGTAACCTCGGCCACACCTTTGGTACGGTCGATAAAGATACGGTTACGGTTGAAAAGGCTCTCGAATTCGGCCAGTGCAGGCGGGAAATCCACTAAGAACTTGCGTGTCTTGCGGAAAAATATCTCGTTGAAATTGCGTTCAAAACCGCCTATACGGCCCACGTTAGTGGTCAGTCGCGATCCGCATATCTCTTCATATATCTCATAAATAGCCTCACGGAATTCCATCATATAAAGGAAACCCGTAAAAGCGCCGGTATCCACACCCAATACACCGTTACATACAATATGGTCGGCTATACGCGCCAGTTCCATCACGATGATACGCATGTAATCAACACGTTTTGGTAATTGTATGTTCAGCAGTTTCTCTACCGTCATGTGCCAGCCCATATTGTTAATGGGCGACGAGCAGTAGTTCAGTCTGTCGGTCAGCGGGGTGATCTGGTAGAACGGGCGGTGTTCGGCAATTTTTTCAAATGCCCGGTGGATGTAACCAATGGTTGATACACCGCTTACAATACGCTCGCCATCCAACTGCAACACATTTTGGAACACGCCGTGCGTGGCCGGGTGCGTTGGCCCCAGGTTAAGGGTAGAAAGTTCGCTTTGCGGATCGTTGTCTGTAAATACAGGGTGGTTATGCATTTGTTATCTTCCGAAAAAGTAATCTTTTTTATCAACACGGTTAGGGTCTTCCAGCGGGAACTCGCGTCGCATCGGGAAAACCGTCATGTCGTCAACATTTAATATTCTTCTCAAATCGGGATGACCGGTAAAGTCAACGCCAAAAAAATCGTAGGTCTCACGCTCCATCCAGTTGGCACCATCCCACAGCACGGTGGCGGTAGGCACATGCACATCACCATCGGCAACAAATACTTTTATGCGTATGCGGATGTTGTTTTGCAGGCTGTGCAGGTGATAGATCACGCCTATCGCTTTCTCCCTTTCAGGATAATGGATAGCAGTGATATCTGTAAGGAAGCCGAATTTTAAAGTGGCATCATTTTTCAGAAAGCTAAGCAGATCGATGATCTGTTCGCGACCGGTCTCTACGGTAAGCAGGCCGTAAGGTTCGCCTTCTGTTTTTACGTTATCGCCAAATTTAGCGGCGATAGCTTCGATGATCTGTTCGTTACTGATCGTGCTCATTTACTGGATACCGTATGATGCTAATAATTTCTGATATTCTGGCGTATCGCGGCGACGGCGCTCTTCGGTCTGTACCAGCTTCTGGATCTGCATAAAACCGTCGATAATGGCTTCGGGGCGTGGCGGGCATCCGGGAACGTAAACATCCACCGGTATCACCTCATCTATACCCTGCAAAACCGAATAAGTATCAAATATACCACCGCTTGACGCACAGGCACCAACAGCCATTACCCAACGTGGTTCGGCCATTTGCAGGTAAACCTGGCGCAGTACCGGGCCCATTTTTTTAGATATAGTACCCATCACCATCAGCAGGTCGGCCTGGCGTGGCGAAAAGCTTAAACGCTCGGCACCAAAACGGGACAGATCATAGTGAGATGCCATAGTAGCCATAAATTCGATACCGCAGCACGAGGTGGCAAATGGCAGTGGCCATAACGAGTATGAACGGGCTAAACCCACCGCTTCATCAAGCTTTGTGGCAAAAAAGCCCTGGCCTTCTACACCTGCGGGGGCGTTAACAATTTGAATATCACTCATTGTTATTGAACAAATAAAGCCGTCAGTGCTAAAAAACTGACGGGCAAATTTACAATAATTAAACGTTGTTAAAAGTACACTATGATAAGGCGAAGATATTTAGAATCAGTCTAAACAATCTTAGCTCAGCCCCCTCTAAATCTCCCCCCAAAGGGGGAGACTTCAAAAGCCCTCTCCCCTGGGGAGGGTTTGGGTGGGGCTAATTAATCCCAGTCCAGCGCTTTCTTTTTCAGGATATAGATGAAGCCCAATAACAGGGTAGCCATAAAGATGAACATCTCTACCAAACCCTTCACACCCATCTCCCTGAAGTTCACCGCCCACGGATACATAAATATTACCTCCACATCAAAAAGCACAAATAATATAGCCACCAAAAAGTACTTGATAGATATAGGCGTACGCGCGTTACCAACCACTTCCACACCCGATTCGAACGGGGTCAGTTTATCTTTAGTTTGGCGCTTAGGCCCCAGGTAGTGCGTGGCAAACATGGTGCCAACGGCAAAACCGGCGGCTACCAGCATTTGTATAATAATTGGCAAATAGTTAATTGCCGTGCTTTGTGCTTCCATGGGCGCAAATATAGTAATGTACTTTTTATAAAAAAAGCTTCCCGGGATGGTTACCGGGAAGCTTTTCCATTTGTATCTAAATTGATAGTTTTTACTTGGTTGTCTTAGCCGCAGGTTTGCGCGAGAAGTACGCTACTACCTGTTTGTTAGCCGGATCATACTCTTTAGCCTTTGTATAAGCCTCCAAAGTTTTAGCATCATCCTTGTCCTTGTATTCATAAATCGCAGCTAAATAAGCATACGCTTCTGCAAGATCTCTTTTATCCACATCGGTTAATGCCGGTTTAGCTGTTATAAGAGATATCAGCTGTTCGTAATAAGGCTTAGCCAAACCCTTAATATTATTACGGTCTAAGTCCTTCATATCCGCAATATAAGCCCTATACTGTACAGCAGCCGCAAATGGTTTGCCTAATTTTATACTTACAATGGCAAAACCGGTATCAGCCTTAGTCAATAAGGCGCTATCTGGTTTTGAGCCTTCTGGTGCACGCGTAAACGCTGAGAAGTATGCCCTTGCTTGCAAAAACTTATCCTGCAGGGTGCTTTTGTGCGACTTATCAAAATAATCCTGATAAGCTTGTGCGCCCTCTAAGTATTTTTTCCTATCCAAATCACTTTTAGCTATCTCTAAAAACACATCGGCCTTAGTTGTATCCATCTGGTACGCTTTCCTTAAGTTAGCAATACCTAAAGTATCTCCTGCACCTAACTGCGCTTTACCTAAAACCAGGTAATCGGTAGCCAGGATACGTTTTTCACCGGCAGCGCTAATCCATTTGTTTAAAGCTGATATAGCTGCAGGATAATCTTTATTCTCTGAAGCCGAATAGCCTAAGTAACGGTAAACACGCAGGTTACTGTTGGCATACTTACTTAAGTTGGCAGCAAGTTCCTGCAGGGCTTTAAAATCACCGGCATTGTACAGGAAGTCGGCATAACGCAATTGCGATTCTAACGACATGTCTGTCAGACTAAGGTACTTTTTGTAGTATTCCACACCTTCCATTACTTTTTCTTTAGCAACTTTCAGTTCGTTTTTAGCCTGGCGCAGGTCAGTTTCAGCCCACTCACGATAAGCAGGGCCGTAGTTAGGATCGATAGCTAAGGCAGCTTTAAACTGGTTAGCAGCCGATTCCCAGTTGTTGGCCAAACGCCATAAAACACCTTCAGCCACGTTAGCGGTCAGCGATTTGGGATCGGCACCCAGCGCGTCTGAATAGTTTTTGTAAGCCTCGCTGCTTTTTAATTGCGATACATAAGCATCACCTAAAGTTACCATCAACTCGGCATCTTTTACCTTAGTGTTAACGGTTTTACCTTTTTCCAATACAGCAATAGCCGCGTCGGCATTGGCCTGGGTTACAATGTTAGCAGGCGGAACCATCAGCAGGTAAGCCTTACCTACATACAGGTATGGTTTAGTATCCTTACCGGCATTGGCCAGGGCCTGGTTAAAGTTACTGGTTGCACCGGCCTGGTCTTTATCCAAACGGGCCACCGCGCCTAAACCAGCGTAGTTAAGGGCTGTTTTGGGATTAATGGCAATGCCTTTGTTAAAGGCAGTTTTTGCAGAATCAGCATAATCCTGTTTAATGTATACCCAACCCAGGTAAAACCAGTTCTCATCGCTGGTTGGTTGTGTTACAGTCAGGTTTTTAAGCATCGTTTTAGCTTTCTGATATTGTTCGGCGTCAATAGCTTTTTTGGCGTCGGCAAGACTCTGCGCAAAAACTGATGAACCTATAAATACCAGTGCCGTTACCGACATCGCTACTCTTTTAATCATTTTCATGGCTCTATTTATAGTTTTAGTTTATTCTTTTACAATGTTAATTTCTCTGCCAGGCATTATCTCCGGCAATAAGCCCGATTTTAGTATGATCCGCTGGCCCCTGTCGCTTAATAAAAACGACGCAAACCCTGATCCTAAACCCTGCCTGCCCGTACAGTTAATAATATACAACGAGCGGGTAAGCGGATATTGTTTTAGAGACAAAGTCTCCTGCGATGGTTTAGTAAACCCAATGTCATCTTTCCGCTTATCATCCTTCACACCCATCAGCTTTATTTTTGCAACCGCGTCGGCATAATCCTTATCCGGGTCGTTTAGCCAGGCAAAGCCTGTAATGCCAATTGCGCCGGGATGTTCGCTTACATAACGTATCACATCCTTATTTGATTTCAGGGCGTATACATTCTTCGCGGTCAGCTCCTTAGTGCCTGCCAGATCTTTAAGGTAGCGCACCAGGCTGGAGTTGGGGTTATCAAAAACAACATTTTTCCCCGTTTTTGATTCGCCACGCAATATTGCCTTCAATTCAGATACGGTTATCGTCGTATCGTTTGATGTTTTATTTACGATCAGCGCTATGGCGTCGACGGCAAATTTGTTCGCATCGGCCGGCAAAGTATGGGCTTCCATTATCTTGGCCTCATCCGCTGTTAAATTTCTTGTCATGATAGCAAACGGTATGCTATCGTTCAGCAAAAGCCTTAGTACTTCGTTCTCTGTTTTATACAGTAAGCGCGGCTTTGCCTGTGGGTACGATGATGTAAAAATATAAGCTTCCTCATCAATGATAGGTGCGCACGATTCATCTATTAAAAAATCGGCTGTACCTGTCATAAAGGTGTCTTTACTAACCTTGCCCCTGTCTTTACATGCCGGCATTAATGCTGTTAATGCCAGGCTTAAAACAATAAGCGCTACACCTTTTATCTTATTCATTCAAGTTCTTCTTAAATATCAGTCTCGAACTGCGCAATATGGCATAAAGTATACATATAACGCCAAACCCGATCCTGTTGTATGCTTCAAGATGCATAGCCGTGGCCAGTTTATCCCAAAACAATATCATTAGCCCAAACGTGGTGATACTCACTAACAGGGCAATTCCTAAAATGAGCAAAAACCGCCTTTGAGGCGATTTTTGCTCACGTTTATAAAAATAAGACATTGATATTCTTATTGTTCCGCTAAAGTGAAGCTAATTGGAACAGTATATTGCTGACGAACGGCACGGCCGTTTTGCATACCTGGCTTCCATTTTGGCGAAGCCTTGATAACGCGTACTGCTTCCTCATCGCAACCGCTGCCAATACCGCGTATCACTTTAATATCGGTTAAGCTACCATCACGTTCAACTACGAACTGAAGGAACACCTTACCTTGTACATTGTTTTCGCGGGCTACACCCGGGTAACGGATGTTCTTGCTCAGGTAAGCACCAAACTTCTCTAAACCACCAGGGAACTCAGCGCTTTGCTCTACCGCGGTAAAGATCTCGTTGGTATCCTCGGTTACCGCTTTGGTATCAGAGTTACCTACAGGCTCGTCAATACGGATAGCTGCGGTTGGGTCACCCTTCTGATCTTTCGGGCCCGGATCTGCCACCTTTAAATCCTCAACGGTTGGCGGATCTTTTTCTTTCACCTCGTTATCGGGTTTTACTACCGGAGGTGGGAAACGTACCTGGTCTACCTTCGGTTTTGGTGGTTCCGGAGGTGGCGGAGGTGGTTTCTTGGTTTCATCAACTGGTGGCGGCGGTTTAAGCGTCACCTCAACAATTTTAACTTTTGGCGGGGCTTTTGGAATAAAGCCTTTGATCTTGTTTATAATGGTTGGTGCTGAAACGGCTACAATGAATAAAAGCAGTGTAATTAAGAGCGCCTTAACGGTGCTTTTAGGATTTTGCTTCCTTAACTCGTATGCTCCGTAACTTTTGTTCCTGCCATTAAAAACAATATCAAGCCATTCTGGTTTCAGGATATCTAATTTTGAACCTAACATGGTATAATATTTTTGTTGTTAATTATTGAACGACTAAAGATATAGTTTATTATTGAAATAAACAACTAAAATCTTAGTTTTATTTTTAGTAATTACCGTCCCTTTTCAAAAGTTCCACTTCACTTGGTAAAATATCAACAATGGCCCTGATCTCGATGTTTGCGATATTCAGCTCATCCATAATATCTACCGTGTTTTTGTACACCGAGTGGTCGCTTGGTTTAACCAGTACGATCATACGCTGGCCGCCAGACTCCTGTGCTATCTTTTGTTTCAGTTCAACCAGAGTTTTACGGATGCCCTCTTTACCAAAGTTATCGGTAGTAGGTGCAGTGCCCTGGTATGGTTTGCCGGGCAAACCACGGTACCACTCTATCTTGTTATTTTTTCCTAACAGAATAGTAAGCGTACGCGATTCCGGAACCGGCTTCTCGTCCTTTTTCTTCTCGTCTTTATCTGGCATGGTCAAGTCCATCGCTTTGGGCTTGCTCAGGGTGGTAGTAAGCATAAAGAAAGTTACCAGCAAGAAAGCCAAATCCACCATCGCTGTTAAGTCAACACGGGTCGATTTCTTCTTGGTTCTTACTTTCCCGCCTTTTTTCCCACCCCCGCCGGAGGTATCTAATTCTGCCATCTTATTATTTTAATGCGGATTTAACGTTAGTGATTAACGCGAATTTGTTAACTTTTTGCTTTTGCAAAGCCTTTATCATCATCGCAATGGTTGGATACTCTTCCTTGCTGTCGCCTTTAATAGCTATTTTCAGTTCCTTTTGGTTAAGGTTGGCATTCACTTTACGGGCTTCGCGCACCCAGTCATAAAACTGGCTGGTTTCGGTAGTATCGATAGGGATACCGGGCTGAACGTAGTTCTTTTTATCTTCCGCGCTCAGGGCCAGGAATTGCTTCAGGTTATTGATATCCACACCAAACGAGTTAAGCGCCACAAATTGGTTAACTTCTGTTTGGGTAAATTCAATTTTGTATTTAGCACCCATTTGCTTCAATAACTCCTCGCGCACTTTAGGGCCTTCCACACCAAAAAATACTTTCTTTTGGCCTACGGTCAGCACGGCAACATCCGATTCGGGCAGCTGTTCGTTTATGGTTGATGCTGGCTGATCAACCGGTACAGGATCATCTGTACGGGGTTTTGCTGTTAATATAAAGAAAGTAAGCAGCAGGAATGCAACGTCGCACATGGCTGTCATGTCTATCGCCGTGCTCTTTCTTGGAATCTTTACTCTTGGCATAATGCTGTTTAATTAAATAAAAAATTAGTGAGTTTGGTATAGTACCCGCCCCTTAGGCCGGGTACTAATTATGCACTAAATTTTATTTGTTTTTGTGAGACGCAGCAAATGTTTGTACGATGCTAAAGCCGGTTTCGTCGATAGCGTAGGTCAGGCTGTCAATTTTTGATGTAAAGATGTTGTACATGATGATTGACAGGGCCGAAGTACTGATACCTAAAGCGGTATTGATAAGCGCTTCAGAGATACCTACCGCAAGAGCTGACTGGCTTGGAGCACCAGAAGCACCCAGCGCAGCGAATGCACGGATCATACCGGTTACTGTACCTAACAGACCCAACAGTGTACCGATAGATACCAGGGTAGCGATGATAGTTAAGTTTTGCTCTAACATTGGCATTTCCAAAGCGGTAGCTTCTTCAATATCTTTCTGGATAGCCAAAGTTTTCTGGTCAACGTCAAGCGTTTGCTCCGCTTCCATTTCCCTGTATTTCTTTAAGCCCGATTTGATTACGTTAGCAACCGAACCTTTTTGCTTGTCGCACTCTGCAGAAGCTGCTTCGATGTTACCCTGGTTCAGGAACATTTGAATTTTGTGAACGAATGTAGCAACACTGGCCGAGCCTGAAGCTTTGCCGATAACTACGAAACGCTCGATAGAGAAAACGATCAGCATCAGGAACATGGTCATCAGAACCGGTACAATTGGACCACCACGGTGCACAGTACCAAAGTAATCAGATGGTTCGCCGTGCTCAACGTCGCCGCCTTTGTAGTGACTTGGATCGCCCAAAATGAACAGGAAGATCAGGATCGCGATAACAAAACAGATAGGAATTACCAGGGTAGCGAAAATGCTTGAACCTGAGCCGCCTTCTTTCTTTGCAGGTGTAGTAGTTGGTTTTGGTGCGTTTGCCATTACTTTAAAATTTAGTTTTTAGTTTTTGTTTATATGTATAAGTTAATTAAATGTGCGCTTTATGCGAATAACAAATTTATAATTTTATTAATATAAAAAAATCGTATCTGCTATTATTAATAATTTTTTAATACGCCGTTTTGTAAAGTTTGCAATTTGCAAGCTTATTTAAACGGTATTAAACAAAAAAATTGTCTCTGTTACAGACAATTTTTTACAATGAAAACTAAATTTTTTTTAATTAGCAAGACTATAACATAAAAATGTGTGTAACTAAACTGATATAGTAACCGCAGGCCCCGCGTTTAATATTTCGGCGGTGCTGTATTTGGCGTACTGTTCAAAGTTCTTTACAAACAAGGCAGCCAGTTCGCTGGCGCGTTCGTCATACTCATCAGGGTTAGCCCAGGTTTTACGGGGGTTAAGTATATTATCGGGTACGTGAGGGCAACTTAACGGGATATTTACATTAAATATATGGTGCGGTTCAAAATGCACATTGTCCAGCTGTCCGTTTAGCGCGGCGGTAATCATGGCGCGGGTATATTTAAGGCGCATGCGCTTGCCGGTACCAAAGGCCCCGCCGGTCCAGCCGGTATTTACCAGCCATACGTTTACATCGTGCTCTTTTATTTTATGCCCCAGCAAACGGGCATAGGTAATAGGGTGCAGCGGTAAAAACGCCTTACCAAAACAAGCAGAAAACGTAGCTTCAGGGTGCACCACGCCGTGCTCGGTACCGGCTACTTTGGCGGTATAGCCCGATATAAAGTAGTACATGGCCTGCTCGGGCGTTAGTTTTGATATGGGTGGCAATATGCCAAAAGCATCAGCCGTTAAAAAGAAGATATTTTTTGGCGATGCCCCGATAGATGGGATAACCGCGTTATTAATATAGTTAAGCGGATACGATACGCGGGTGTTCTCGGTCTTCTCTACATCGGCAAAGTTTACGCGGCTGGTACCTTTATAAAAGTTAATATTCTCCAGCAGCGAACCAAACCTGATGGCGTTAAATATCTGCGGCTCGCTTTCGGCTGTAAGGTTTACGCATTTTGCGTAGCAGCCCCCCTCAAAGTTAAAGATACTGTAATCGCTCCAGCCATGCTCGTCGTCGCCTATCAGGTTACGTTGCGGATCGGCGCTTAGGGTGGTTTTGCCGGTGCCCGATAAGCCGAAGAATACAGCTGTATCGCCCTCGGGCCCCACATTGGCCGAGCAATGCATCGACAGCACCTTTTTATCGTGCGGCAAAATAAAGTTCAGTACCGAGAAGATCCCTTTTTTGATCTCGCCGGTATAACCGGTACCCCCTACCAATATCATTTTCCTGCTGAAGTTAATGATCGAGAAGTTTTCCTGCCGGGTACCATCAATCGCCGGATCGGCCATAAAACCGGGCGCGGCTATAACAGTCCACTCGGGCTTGCTTTTCGCATCAACCACCTCAGGGCGAATAAATAAATGGTGTACAAACAGGTTTTGGTAAGCTGTTTCGGTAATTACGCGTACATCTAAATGATATTTTTCGTTAGCGCAGGCACAGGCATCGCGCACAAAAAACGGGCGGCCGCTCAGGTAAGCGGTCATCTTATTATATAAGGTGTCAAACTTAGCGGGGTCGAACTTAATATTCACATCGCCCCACCAAACGGTGTTACGGGTAACATCGTCTTCAACTATAAAACGGTCTTTAGGGGAGCGCCCGGTAAATTTGCCGGTATCAATAGCTAACGCGCCGCTGTCGGCCAGGCTGCCCTCGTTCCTTTTTAAGGCGGCTTGCACCAGTTGCGCTGGCGTTAACTGATAAAATACTTCCTCTGCCCCACCCAGGTTCAGGTACCCCAGGTCAGGTAGTTGGTTTAGAACTCTCTTCATTAAATTGGCTTATAATTATTATGCAAACATAGCAATTTTGATAGCACAGTTGGAAGCAAAATAAAAGAAATATTTTAAATATGTAGATTTTACACTAACGTAATTAACTGATTATAAATATTTTATATTTAGTCATTAATACACTAAGGGGTATCAGCAACATGCCAGTTATAATCATTAAAATAATGGCAAAATATGGCAATGCCTGCGGCCCGGGCTATCCGTTGCAAGTCCTCGCCTTTCCCCGGCACCATCCCCCGCGCGCTCCGGGCTTTCCACTGCTATCCCTATTGCGGAATGTCTGAACCGCTGATTGTCTTGAACCGTGATTAAACGGATTTAGAGGATAACAGGATTTGTAAAAACATCAGCGAAATCAAAAAATCATAAAAAAATCAGCGGTCAAAAATCCTGCTGACATAGGGCTGTCATTAACGCATGGTTCCTTTGTATCATCACAAACAAAAAACAAATACATTATGAACCTGATTGAATTCTTTTTAAGCGGTTTGGAGCAGGAAGCCCAGATCACCCGTAAAATGCTGGCCATAGTACCTAACGATAGCTACAACTGGCAGCCACACCCAAAAAGCATGACCGTAAGCCAACTGGTAAGCCACATTGCCGAGATACCGGGTTGGATAAACATTGCATTGACTACTACCGAACTGGATTTTGCCACCGAGGAAAAGCCAACTCAATTCACCAATACCGCCGACGCGATGGCCTGCCTTGAAAAATGCTTAGCCGAATCGAAGGCGCAACTGGAAGCCGCAACCATGGAAGACCTTGATAAACCATGGAGCATGCGCAGCGGCGACCAGGTGTACTTCACCCTGCCGGTATCTGAAGTGATCCGCATGTCGTTCTCGCAGTTAACACACCACCGTGCGCAGCTGGGTGTATTCTTGCGCCTGCTGGATGTGCGCATCCCGGGCAGCTACGGCCCAAGCGCCGATGAGATGATGGAAGAGGTATTTGGTTAATCGCCCTTACTGCTATTCTCCCCAATGTTATTTCGACGAATAGAGCAGGTGCTGTGTGGGGAGTGAGTAGAAATCTTATACGATGTGCCTATCGCGCTTATAAGATTTCTCCTCACGCAAACGCTCAAGCCAGTCCTTGTTCGTCGAAATGACAAGCTGGTACACCTTCTTAAGCCCTCTCCTTCGGAGAGGGTTTGGGAGAGGTCCGCACCTTCTCATAATACTTACAAAACCCCGTCAACGGACAAATATCGCATTTAGGGTTGCGGGCCACGCAAATGTAGCGGCCATGCAGTATCAACCAGTGGTGGGCAATGGCAATAGTATGTTTAGGAAGATATTTAATAAGTTGCTTCTCAACCGCCAGCGGCGTTGTGGCCTTACTGGTCAAGCCAATACGGTTGGCTACCCTAAACACATGCGTATCAACCGCCATAGCGGGTATATCATAAATTACCGAGGCGATAACATTGGCCGTTTTGCGGCCCACGCCCGGCATTTTTTGCAGTTGGTTTAAATCGGATGGCACTACGCCGCCAAACTCCCCTATCAGCATTTGGGCCATGCCTACCAAATGTTTAGCCTTATTATTAGGATAACTAACGCTGCGGATATAGGTAAAAACCTCTTCGGCCGTACTTAAAGCCAGGCTTTCGGGCGTAGGGAAACGATCGAACAAGGCCGGGGTTACCTGGTTGATGCGCTTATCGGTACACTGTGCCGAAAGGATAACCGCCACCAATAACTCGTATGGATTGGTATAATGCAGTTCGGTAACCGGATTGGGGTTATGTTCTGAAAAGTATTCTACGAACAGCCGGTAGCGTTCTTGTTTAAGCATGTGCGAATATAGTTAATGATCTGCATTGTGGCGCGTACTCACCCCGACTACGCTACGCTGGTCGACCCTCTCTTCGCTGCGCGAAAAGAGGGCAGGAGTATCGAATAACCCGTCCCCTCTTTTGCCAAAGGCAAGAGAGGGTGGTCAAGCGCAGCGATGACCGGGTGAGTGACCGCGCCGCGGCCTAAGCCTCGAACCGCTCCTTCAAAAACCTACCTGTATACGAATCTTCCTTTTTAGCCAGATCTTCGGGCAAACCTTCAAAAACTACTTTACCCCCGTTATCGCCGCCTTCGGGACCGATATCTATCACCCAGTCGGCGCTTTTTATCACGTCCATATTGTGTTCAATAACAATAATGGTATTACCGTTATCTAACAGCGCATCGAACGATTTCAACAACTTTTTAATATCGGCAAAATGCAGGCCAGTGGTCGGTTCATCAAAAATGAACAGGGTTTTGTGGGTATTATTACCCTTTACCAGGAACGATGCCAGTTTGATACGCTGCGCCTCGCCGCCCGACAGCGTGTTTGATGATTGCCCCAATTGCACATAGCCCAAACCTACGTCAACCAGCGGTTTTATCTTGCTGATGATCTTTGGTTCTTTTTTAAAGAATTCCAGCGCTTCGTCAATGGTCATGCTCAGTACATCGGCAACATTCTTTTCGTTATACTGCACATCAAGAATGTGCTGCTTGAAACGTTTGCCGTTGCACGATTCGCAGGGCAGAAAGATATCGGCCATAAACTGCATCTCTATCTTCACCTCGCCCTCGCCCTGGCAAACATCGCAGCGGCCACCCTCCACATTGAACGAGAACGCCGATGGTTTTAATCCAGCAGCTTTGGCAGCCGGCTGCGCGGCGAACAGGTTACGGATCTCGTCCCAGGCCTTTACATAAGTAACCGGGTTAGATCGCGATGAGCGGCCGATCGGGTTCTGATCTACCAGTTCCACCTGTTCTATTTTATTGTAGTCACCCTCAATGCTATCGTAGCTGCCGGTCTGCTCGCCGGTATAATTGCCCAGTGTTTTTTGCAGTGCAGGCGCCAATATGCGTTTCACCAAACTGGTCTTTCCCGAGCCTGATACACCTGTTACCACGGTAAATGCCTGTAGCGGGAACTTCACGTTCACATGCTTCAGGTTATTTTCGCGGGCACCTTTTATCTCTATATAGTCGCTCCATTTGCGGCGCTGGGTAGGGATGGCTATCTGCTCTTTACCGCTCAGGTACTTGCCGGTAAGGCTGTCGTCGTCTTTAATGATCTCTTCATAAGTGCCCGAAAAGCACAGTTCGCCGCCATGGGTACCTGCCGCCGGGCCAATATCGATCAGGTAATCGGCCGCTTCCATAATTTCTTCTTCGTGTTCAACCACCAAAACGGTATTACCCACATCGCGCAACGATTTTAACACGGTGATCAAGCGCTGCGTATCGCGCGGGTGGAGGCCGATGCTTGGCTCGTCCAACACATATACCGAACCTACCAAACTACTACCCAACGAGGTAGCCAGGTTAATCCGCTGCGATTCGCCGCCCGAAAGCGTGTTTGAAAGACGGTTCAGCGTAAGATAACTTAAACCTACATCGTTCAGGAACATCAGTCGGTTATTGATCTCGGTAAGCAGGCGCTTGCCTATCTTCTCGTCATGCGCGCTCAGTTCAACTGTTTTAAAAAACTCCAGCGCCTTATCCAACGGCATCAGTACAATATCGGTAATACTTTTACCGGCAATCTTTACATACGATGCATCCTGGCGCAGGCGGCTGCCCTTACACTCGGGGCAGGTAGTTTTACCACGATAGCGCGACAGCATTACGCGGTATTGGATCTTATAGGTCTGCTCTTCCAGCTCTTTAAAAAAGGCATCCAAACCGGTGAAATACTGGTTACCGCGCCAAAGCAGGCGCTGCTGATCTTCGGTTAACTGGTTATACTGGCGATGGATCGGGAAATCGAACTTAATGGCGTTTTTCACCAGGCGGTCGTTCCACTCGCGCATTTTTTCGCCGCGCCATGGGGCTATCGCGCCATCGTAAACACTTTTACTTTTATCGGGGATCACCAGATCCTCGTCGATACCGATCACTTTGCCATAGCCCTCGCACCTTTTGCAAGCACCATAAGGGTTATTAAAGCTGAAGAAATTGGCCGAAGGTTCTTCAAAACGGATCCCATCCAGTTCAAAGCGGTCGCAGAAGAAAGCCTCACCTAAATCCTCTCCAGAGGAGAGGACTTCAGAAGCTTTATTTCCTAACTCCCTCTCCCCTGGAGAGGGCTGGGGTGAGGCTTCGGGACGTTCATAACGCACATAACAATCCCCCTTACCTTCAAAGAAAGCGGTTTGTGCAGAGTCTGCCGCACGACTGAGTGTTTCGTCCTCGTTGTTTTTAACAATACGATCGACAACAATCTTCACCTGTTCGGCAGTGGCATTGTTGGCTACCGACTCATCTTCCAGTATGGTTTCTATCCGCGCCAGCGAACCATTCAGTTCTACACGGATAAAACCTTTTTGCAGCAGTACCGCCAGTTCTTCCTTCAGGCTGCGGTTATTATGCGGATGCAGCGGGCACAGGATGGTTACCTGGGTTTCATCGGGTTGCGCGGCTATGAAATTCACTACATCGGTCACCGTATCTTTTTTCACCACATTGCCCGATACGGGCGATATGGTTTTACCTATGCGCGAGAACAGCAGCTTCAGGTAATCGTATATCTCGGTAGATGTACCAACGGTAGACCGCGGGTTGCTGGTAATTACCTTTTGCTCGATAGCGATGGCCGGGGCTATGCCTTTAATATAATCAACATCGGGCTTATTCATACGGCCCAAAAACTGGCGGGCATAGCTGGATAAACTTTCCACGTAGCGCCTTTGGCCCTCGGCATACAAGGTGTCGAAAGCCAGCGACGATTTGCCCGACCCCGACATGCCGGTGATCACCACCAGCTTGTTCTTAGGGATGGCCACATCCATATTTTTAAGGTTGTGCACCCTGGCGCCTTTTATAATAATATGTTTTTGCGGATCTTTTTCTGCTTGTTTGCTCATTCGTTGTAGTTCATGGTTCATAGTTGATGGTTCATGGTAAGCCAAAAATGGAACAGCTATGAACCATGAACTATTAACTATCAGCTATCCGCTTTCAGCGGAACGCAAAAATCCTAAAAAATTTAGCACTTTCCAAATGGGTTTTGCTTTTAATTATCAGTCTATTGTAAGTAAAATTTAACCCTGCATGGCTTTTAATTGAACCACAAAGCACACAAAGGGTTTTCACAAAGGCCACAAAGAAAACTCACTTTTAAATACACTTATTTTAAACCAGGCAGATCCTTTGTGAACTTTGTGCCTCCCTTTCTTGGTGGCCTTTGTGGTTGATTCCCTACACTTACCAATCTGTTTAACACTCACCTATTCCCGTTTCATCATCATAAACAAAGGCCTTATCCCCTTTACAATCAACAACAAAAATTATTTCTATAAACTTGATTTGTATACATAGCAAGGTGTATAAACTAACTCAATATAAATCTAAATTTTATCACATCATGGCACACCACCACACACATGGCTGCACCCACTGCGCTTGCAACAATCCCATTTTTGAAATATTAGGCGAAACCATCTTTAGTAAGGAGAACCGCGAAAAAATGACCGCGGCCGCGCCGCCGAAGTCCATCTTCCCTGCCGAACCACAAGCAACCATATTTACAGGCGGTATCATCAGGCCAATGATAGGCGGATCTACCGATACGGTTGAGGCTATCGGCATTGCTAACGGAAACGTTGTTGTATCTGGAACGGAATTACATGTAAAGGAGTACATGCTTTTCCATCACCCGTTTCATGCTACTAAAACCTTAAGCGCTACGCAAACGCTGTTGCCGGGCTTTATCGACCCGCATGTGCACATTATGCCCACTGCTTTAACAACCGGCTGGCTGGATGTGGGTGGCTTTAACGGGCAGGACCTACAGGCCGATTACGGCATGGAGTATGTGGCAAAGGTGATAAAAGGCCGCCAAAACTACCCTGTTGATTTTATTTTTGGCAAAGACATGGACCCGGCGCTGATGCCCTTTATCCCTTCGCTGGATGAAGCCCAAATGGAACTGCAAACCATACACTACGATGACCTTGACAAGATAGATGCAAAAACACCGATGTTTTTATTAAGCGCATCTATGCATACGCTTTATGTAAATTCCCCGGCGCTTAAACTTGCCTTTGATAACAATGAAGCGATACGGCAAAAATATGGCACCTTGCACGAGTACAGGCAGCAAACAAAAGGCCAGCTGCAGGAGGAAGCCGAAATGCGCCCCGCGTTGGAGGTGCTTGAGGTAAAGGCCCAACTGGCCATATTAAGTATCCCGGCCATAAAATATCTCGACGAACTGTTTGCTTTGGCTAACTCGCGCGGGATAACCTTTTTGTACGATGCCGCCATGACCCCCGACTATAAATTAGGATTAGACGCATACTTTGATTTGGGTTATAAAAAGATACGTGTTGGCGCCGCCCAGCTATGCCTTACCAACCAGGATGTAGATAATTTGCCGCAATACACCCAGCCATCAGCTTACGGGCATGTTTATTACGCGCATGCCAAACTGGTTACCGATGGATCTAACCAAGGGTTGACCGGCTATCAATCAGAACCTTATTGCTGCAATCCGCTCGATAACTACGGCTTGTTCAACTTCCCCGAAGCGGGAGTGCCCGCGCAAATCGTACCGCCATCATACGAAGCCCTTGTTACCGACGTAGTGGTGAACAAAGGCTGGCCGCTGATGATACATGCCAATGGCGATACCGCTGTAACCTTCGCTATAGAGGCTTATCAAAACGCGGTTAAACCGGGCAATACTGTGCGTCATCGTATCGAGCATTGCTCGCTGCTTACAAACAACCAGATTGATACGATGAGCAAACTGGGCATATCGCCAAGCTTTTTGATAGGGCACGTGGGTTACTGGGGCTACGCCTTTAGTCAGGTGATATTTGGCAAGGAGAAGGTGCAGTTTCTTGATCGCTGCAAGTCGACGCTTGACAAGGGGTTACGCATTACCCTGCACAGTGATAACCAGGTTACCCCTTTAGGCACCCTGCGGATGATGGAACAGGCCATTACCCGCTTTATGGAGGCCGGCCCTGATGATACCGGTAATAATATCCTAAACCCTGCCGAATGCATTACACCCGAACAAGCGCTGGTAGCCGTTACTTATGACGCGGCCTGGCAATGCTATGCCGACCAATGGGTAGGATCGTTAAACACCGGTTTGTTTGCCGATTTTGTGATATTGGAGAACGACCCGCTTAACTTACCCGAAGATTTGCAAATGCGTAATATCACCGTTTCGGAAACCTGGGTGGGCGGTATACCCGTTTACACGGCATAATTGCAGAACTATTAACTGATGGAGATAAAAACGGGACGGGTGTATTCCCGTCTCGTTTTTAAAATAAAACTAAAAAAATAGTTTTTCCTCTTGCAACATCAACTAAATTTTTCTTATATTTAAACTGTCGATGGTGATCAGCTGTCAAAACAATGTTTTACAGTAGTTTTATACAGCAATGTTTAAAACAGGTTTTTGTTAATAAATGTAAAATATTTGTTTTTTTAATGATTAATCATTTTATTTGGATAAGCACAAAACAATAAAAGGAGAACCCTATAGATTAGAACTTTACTTTAAACGAGACATTATTAAGTTTTTAACTTTAATTTAAAGTATAACAAGTTCTATGGATTTTCAATTGAAAAGTGATCAGGATTTAATCCATCTGTATATCGCCGGTGATGAGAGCGGGCTGGTAGAATTGATCAGGCGGTATCAGGCCAAAATTTACACTTCCATTTATTTACTGGTTAAAGACGAAGCGCTGGCCGAGGATATTTTCCAGGATACTTTTATCAAAGTAATAAATACCCTTAAAGCCGGGAAATATAACGAAGAAGGCAAATTTCTGCCCTGGGTTACCCGTATTGCGCATAACCTCGTGATCGATCACTTCCGCAGGGAAAAACGCACCCCATTGGTGAGCGGCGGCGACGACTTTGATATTTTTGAAGTTTTAGGCAATTACGACGAAAGCGCCGAAGACCGCATGGTGCGCGAACAAACCCACAAAGACCTTAAAGCCCTGATCTACCTGCTGCCCGAAGAGCAAAAGGAAGTGCTGATCATGCGCCACTTCGGCGACCTGAGCTTTAAAGAAATAGCCGACATTACCCAGGTAAGCATCAACACCGCCCTTGGCCGTATGCGCTACGCCTTGAATAACCTGCGCAAAATGATGCAGAACAAGGAACTAAGCCTGAAAAATTAGTCGATTTCTTTCCTTTAGATAATTATGTTTGAAAAATGCCCCGTTTGGGGCATTTTTTGTTTGAATCCATTAGTTCCCTCCCCTGGGAACTACCGTGTACCTACATTAACCACTTGTCATTTCGAACGAACCCGGGAAAGGATAGTGTGGTGGCGTGAGGAGAAATCTTATACGTGCGACCGGCTGCACGTATAAGATTTCTCACCCTTGCCGCGCCGTACCCATCTCTCCAAGGGTTCGAAATGACAAACTTCTCTTTATCAGAGGAGATGGGTACACGATAGCTACTCCCCAAGGAAGGAACTAACTCTGCCAAATATTTTGTTACTTTACCATCCTTATGCCAGCCAGTCATCAGCCTATAATACCAAATTGCCGCGATTTTAAATCTGTTGCACGGGCATTGACCGTGGTAGAGAACGACCTGCCCGGCGCTGACGAATTGCTTCGTGGTTTAGATCTAAGCAGCAAGGCCCCGGTGATAGGGATAACTGGTCCTCCGGGAGCGGGGAAAAGCACACTGGTAAACGCGTTAATTACCGAACTAACTACCGGCGGCAAGACCGTTGCCATATTAGCTATCGACCCGACATCGCCATTCAATTATGGATCATTACTGGGCGACAGGATCCGCATGGCTACACACTTTAATCATCCCGGTGTATTTATCCGTTCGCTGGCCACACGTGGTTCGCTGGGGGGATTATCGGCCAAAACCATCGAGATGTGCGATGTGCTACGGGCAGCGGATTTCGACTATATTATGGTAGAAACTGTTGGCGTAGGTCAATCGGAAGTGGAGATAGCCGGATTGGCCGATGCTACCCTGCTGGTGCTGGTGCCTGAGAGCGGCGACGAGATCCAAAACATCAAATCGGGCGTGATGGAGATTGCCGATGCCTACATCATCAACAAAGCCGACAGGGATGGTGCCGATACCTATTATAATACGCTAAAAAAACTCATCCATCAAAAGGAAACCGCCATACCGGTGTATAAAGCGGTAGCATCGCAAAATACAGGCATTACTGAAATAGCTGAGTACATCCGTAATCTGCCCCAAACAGTCAATAACCGCCGCGCTTTGCTAATGGCTGAAAAAGCTTACCAGTTGATCAGGCATCAGCGCATGGCAGGTGTAGACAAAAAAAAGCTTCAGCAGGATATTGCTGAAGCTATGCTTAAACCGGGGTTTAATTTGTATCAATTTTTAGCAAAAAGCTAAAGGCTTAAAGCAAAAAGCTTTCTGCTTTGGTCTTTTAGCTTTAAGCTTACTCTGCTATTATCAAAAAGTAATTCTTCTTACCCTTTTGCGCTACCAGGTATTTGCCATTGATGAGGTGCGATGCATTAAATACATCGTCCACACCACCCAATTTGGCTTTGTTAACAGCTACACCACCGCCGGTTATCATCTTTTTTGCTTCGCCTTTTGATGGGAATACGGCAGTTTTATCGGCCAGCAGGTCGATCACGTTAATGCCATCGGCTACATCGCTTGCGCTGATGGTGAAGTTAGGCACACCATCAAACAGGCCTAAAACCTCGGCATCGTTCAGCTCGCTTAAGAACTGGATATCGGTATTACCGAATAAAAACTCGGATGCTTTGATCGCTTTTTCGTACTCAGCTTCGCTGTGTACACGCATGGTGATATCTTTTGCTAAAGCTTTCTGCAACACGCGCAAATGCGGCGCGGCATCGTGTTCGGCTTCCAAACCTTCAATAGTAGCCTTATCGAACAGGGTAAATATGCGGATGTATGATTTGGCATCCTCATCGCTGGTGTTCAGCCAAAACTGGTAAAATTTGTATGGCGATGTTTTCTCGGGATCCAACCAGATATTGCCGCCTTCGCTTTTGCCGAATTTGCTGCCGTCGGATTTTTTGATCAACTGGGTGGTTAATGCATAGGCTTCGCCCTGGCCCTCGCCTTTACGGCGGATCAGTTCGGTACCGGTCACGATGTTCCCCCATTGGTCGCTGCCGCCCATTTGCAAGGCGCAGTTATGGTTCTTCCACAGGTAGTAAAAATCGTAGCCCTGTACCAGTTGGTAGCTAAACTCGGTGAACGACATGCCAGTATCGCCGCTGATACGGTTCTTTACCGAATCTTTAGCCATCATATAATTTACGGTGATGTGTTTACCTACATCGCGTATAAAATCAAGGAAATGGAAATCCTTAAACCAATCGTAGTTATTTACCATCTGGGCACTGTTAGCGCCGCTTTCAAAATCTAAAAAACGTTCTAACTGGGCCTTAATACCATCCAGGTTGCGCTGTAAGGCATCGGCAGACAACAGGTTACGCTCGGCCGATTTACCCGATGGGTCGCCCACCATGCCGGTAGCACCGCCCACCAGCGCGAAGGGTTTGTGACCAGCTTTCTGGAAGTGGATCAGCGTCATGATCTGGGCCAGGCTACCCACATGCAGCGAGTCGGCCGTCGGGTCGAACCCGATATAGCCCGATGCCATACCTTTAGCAAGCATATCCTCGGTTCCGGGCATAATATCGTGCAGCATGCCGCGCCAGCGTAATTCTTCAACAAAGTTCATTATAGCAAAGTATATTTTATAAAGTGTAAATCAATAGCGTTTACTTAGTGTCCTTGTGGTTAATTTAACCACAAAGGTCGCAAAGAAATACCGACTGAACAGCACGAAGAGACACAAAGTATTTTGATCAGCGATCTCGGACACAAAGGCTTTGTGGGCTTTGTGTATCCGATCTTTGTGCACTTTGTGGTTAAATGTCCACAAAACCAAATGCAGTCTCAAATCTTGTAGTAAACAACATTGAACTGCAAATATGCAAATTAACCTGCATTGGCGCGGGCTAAAATCAAAAACAGGTTTTTGTAACGCATTGTAACAATCTCCACGCACCCGCACAGTACAGGATACTTGAGCCGGACAGCCTATATATATTTAATCCTGTAAACCCAATAAACCAGGGCCGTACATAAACCCGGCCCGAATAAACCATTGATATGCAGCATATTTACAAATCTATGCTGATAGTAGCCACTGTCGCGCTATCATCATTCACCATCCTAAAACCCATACCACGCAAGGCAGCGCCTACCGGTCCGCCCGTTACCGTGACAGACGACGGCCCTACCTATACCCTTAGCAACGGCTACCTTACCATTAAGGTAAACAAGCGTACGGGCGACCTTACATCAGTAAAAACACCCAAAACCGTAACGCCTAATGTAGAACTGATGGGCTATGTATCGGGACACCATGCCGGGTACTGGGAACAAAGCCCCGCCCTTGCAGCCCGTGAGGAGACCAAAATTACCATCGACCCGAAAGATGTTAACGGCGACCGCGGCGAGGTATCGGTAAAAGGGTATTCGGATGGGAAGAGCATCCTGGGGCCAAACCCTACCGCTGCCGGGCAAGGCGGCGGCCTGATAGCCGACCTGGAGATCCGCTATACCCTTGAGCGCGGCGCGCATGGTTTGTATACCTACGCCATCTTCACCCATCAAAATACTTATCCTGCCGGTTCGGTGGGCGAATCGCGCTTTGGCTTTAAGCTGGCGGGCAATGTGTTCGATTGGTTGTCGATAGACGAGCAGCGCAACGATATCATGCCTACCGGCAAGGATTGGGACGAGGGCGAAGACCTGAATATGAAGGAAGCCCGCCGTTTGACTACTGGCGTACACAAAGGCCGCGCCGAGCATAAGTACGATTACTCGGCCAAGCAATCTAAAATACCGGCTTTCGGCTGGTCGTCTACCAAAGAGAAGGTGGGCCTGTATATCATCAACCCATCATTTGAATACCTGTCGAGCGGACCATTGCATTACGAGCTGACCGGACACCTTGATGATGGCGACGGCGGCGACCCTACCCTGCTTAATTACTGGCGCGGCACTCACTACGGCGGCAGCGAACTTAATTTTGGCGATAACGAGGAATGGCATAAAGTGGTTGGCCCGATGTTTATTTACGTACCCACCGGTAACGACCCGCAAGCTTTGTTTACCGATGCCAAAAAGCAGGCCAAAGCCGAACAAGCCCGCTGGCCGTACACCTGGGTAAAAGGTGTGGATTACCCGCTGGCCAACGAACGCGCCACCGTAAAAGGCAAAATGAAACTGGTAGACCCGCAGGCACCAACCACTAAATTCAGCACCCTGCTGGTCGGCCTTTCCTTCCCTGACCAGGCACCTGTACCGCGCCAGCCACGCCCGCAGCGTACCGAAGCGGCTACACCACCGGTTACACAGCCAACTCCGCCGCCACCAGCCCCGGCCGATACACCGAAGTTGTTACCAAATGGTAAACGCGCTAACCGTGGCACTTACTTGCCACCACGACCTGCAGGTGGCGCAGCACGCCCGGCTTTCGCTTTCCAGCCGCAGGCCGTTACCTGGCAAAATGATGCCAAGCATTACGAGTTTTGGGCTGAAGGTGCAGCCGATGGCAGCTTTACCATCCCTAACGTTCGCCCCGGCACTTACCAGTTACACGCCGTAGCCGAAGGCGTATTGGGCGCCTATGATGCGGTTGCCAATGTAACCATTACGCCCGGCCAAAAACTTGATTTGGGCACTATCGAGTGGAAGCCGGTGCATTACGGACAGCAGATCTTCCAGATAGGCACACCTAACCGCTCGGCTAAGGAGTTTTACAAAGGTGATGACCATTGGCACTGGGGTATGTATATCGAATACGCCAAGTATTTCCCTAACGATGTGAACTTTACCGTAGGCAAATCAGATCCGGCTAAGGACTGGTATATCTACCACGTTCCGCACGATACGGACAATAAACCCGACGGCCGTGATCAGGGCCGAGCCACCCCGTGGACCATCAATTTCAACATGCCTGCCAGCGCCGCTACAACCGGCAAGGCTACCCTGCGTTTCGGGATCTCCGGCTCGGGTGCCCGCTCGCTGGGCATAGCTGTTAATGGCAAAGATGTTGGTCCGTTCACCGATATTGGCGGCGGCGGCGCCAGCATGATCCGCGATGGCATTGAAGGTACTTGGGTGGAGCGCGACTTTAAATTTGATGCATCCCTGCTGAAGGCTGGCGATAATACCATTGTGCTTACTGTTCCGGCAGGTGGTGTAGCCAGCGGTATTTGTTATGATGTGATCAGGCTGGAAGTGGATAAGGATGGAAAATTGTAAAAGGTAACTAAGTCATGCCGAACTTGTTTCGGCATCCCACTTGCATGGAAAGCGATGCCGTCCGACAACTGATCAGATGGGGTGCCGAAACAAGTTCGGCATGACATTAAAAAATATATAAAAAGTAAGGTCACCTTCCGGTGGCTTTACTTTTTTGGGGTGTCATCTATCTTATCTTTCAAAACCTCGGCCTCGGCTTTCTCTACCGTAATAAATTGCCGCAGCAAGCCATACAAACTCATATAAAAATTGGCCACCCAAACCAGCGCGAAGCCGGCAATGATGTATCCCCGCCAGTCATCAAGCAATAATTTATAATGGGTTAAAGACAGGAACGTGGCGGTAACGTAATGGCTAAAGCAATACTCGCAGGTGAACAGGTAAAAGAATTTGCGGCTGATCAAAGTTTTTCCCTGCTTGCTGCATTTGATGCAAAACTCGCGCGGCTCGCGAAAAACTTCTTCGTGGGTTACGGTCCAGGCTACGCAGGCAATGGGTAGCGCCAGTAGGAACAGCCAGGTTATTTGTACGTTAATGGCCATATTTCGGTAATTACTGGCTGATTAACAACAGATGGTGCAAAATGATTGCATAAAAATACACTCCCCGATAATTGGCAAATTCGCACCCGAAAATGTCGCAATCGCCCATGCCGGTATCAGAGCAGTCGCCGTACCTTTACATCAACAAACAGATCATATCAATTACAAAAACTAAAACAATGGAAACTACAACACACAGCCCGATAACGATTGAAGCTACCGTAAACGCGCCGGTTGCCAAAGTGTGGGAATATTGGAACAGCCCCGAACACATTACGCAATGGTGCGCAGCTTCAGACGATTGGCATGCCCCCTACTCGGATAACGACCCGCGCACCGGCGGCACATTCAAAACCACTATGGCCGCTAAAGATGGCAGCTTCAGCTTTGACTTCGGCGGCGAGTACAGCAATGTGGTAGATAACCAATTAATGGAGTATGCCATGGGCGATGGCCGCAAGGTAAAGGTGGTTTTTGAAGATCAGGGCGACAGCACCCGGATCATCGAAACCTTCGACCCGGAAAATCAAAACCCCATCGAAATGCAGCGCGGTGGCTGGCAGGCTATTTTGGATAATTTCAAGAGGCATACGGAGACGAATTAAGACACTTTTCAATCCGTCTTATAAATACTGCACGTCATCCTGATTACACGTCATCCTGAGCGAAAGCGAAGGACCCCTGATAAGCAGAGCGGTAATGCATAACCTGGGATCCTTCGCTCTCGCTCAGGATGACGAAAGCTGATAAAACAGGAAAGCCACCTCAGCGGTGGCTTTCCTGTTTTATTTAAAGTTTAAACTTACTTCATCCCATAAGCAGCAGCCATTTCATTCAGATCTTTAGCGCTGATGGTTTTGCCGCCGTTATCGATAACGATACGATATTTAAACGTTACCGATTCGCCTTTTTGCAGGGTTAGGTTTTTGGCCGATTTGCCGTTGGTGAAGATCTTCTCGCCCAGCGGATTGGCCGCGAACAGACCGTAACCGCGGGCATGCCAAAAGGTTGGGTAGTTAGGGTTTTTCGGGTGGTCGATGATAGATATGCTCACAGAATCGGCGCCCATTTTGGCGTATACCTTGCACCACACGCCCCGGGTGCTCCAGGCATCGTTACCGGTTTTGCCGGCGCTGGTTAAGTAAGTACCATTAGGGATCTTATCGGTGCCGCCTTTTACTACAGTTACAATGCCTTTATCATCGGTAAACTTTTGGTCTTCAGTAGTGGGGATCTGCAGGGCATGGGCCAGGCGCAGGCCAAGCATACCGTCTTTAGCATCGTTAAACTTGGCTTCCATATCGGCCTTCAGGGTAGTGATGCGGTCGATGATGCGTTGGTTGCCGCTGCCGCTAAATTCGAAGCGGGTGGTTTCTTCCAGTATCACTTCTTTGGCCTGGTTGGTCCAGTTGGCGTGGTAGCTTAGTACACCGGTGTTCCCACTTTTGGTTTCTAAAATTTTATCGGTACGCACCCAGCCATACTGGCTTTTTTTAGCTGCCGCGATGGCGTAACTGTTGTTCCAGAAATCCAAACCGTTCAGGTTCTCAAAATTGAACCAGATACCGATATGGTGCGGGTGATCGGTCGGATCGCCGGGCTGCGGGTTAAGCGGGAAGCCGCGGGTAACTACTGTGCCGTTGGCCGCATGCACCGGGTATAATACGGGTTTCTCCAGTGTATCGGGATACAGGAAACTGGTGAACGGCTTGCCGCCAATGCTGATATCTATCTTGTTTCCCTTGCCCGATTTTACAACCGTTACCGGCAGCGCTTTTTGCGCGAAGGTTGATGCCGCCATAGCTGTTATGGTGATGGCTAATCCTATGGTTTTTATTGTGTTCATTTTAGTTTTTTGTCGATGTTATTTTATTGCAGTACCGTTCGGCCTAAACCTGATTGCAGCGGAAAGCCCGTAAACGAAGCGTAGCGCAGTGCGGACTTGCAGCGGAAAGCAGGAACAAGCGTTAATAGTATCAGTGGCATTGCTTTTCAAAATTTCTTACCGTTTAGCTTCCTACCACACTTTTTAGCTTATCATTTCGAACGAATCAGCGTGGGATAGCGTGTTGGGGATGAGGAGAAATCTTATACGGCTTGTTTCAACCATGCTAAACACCGCGTATCGTATAAGATTTCTCACCCTTTCCCTGCTATTCCCCGCCCTTCAAGGGTTCGAAATGACATATTTGTGGCTCACAATGCCGTCGCTCGGTTGGAGCCGAGCGACGGCGGTAAGATCTTTTAGCTGCTCTTAGACCTTATATATGCAACCGCGATAAGTATACACATACCTAAAAGCACGTATAAGCTGTAAAGACCAAACTGACCCAGTCTTTGCGCAAAAGTGCGATCCTTAAATTTTGAGATGTTAGCCAAATAAATAACACTTGCCACAAACAAAATAAGCAGTATTATGGGAATGAACGCGACTAACATACTCCTGTTTACCCTATCAATACTTAAACACCTTACCATTAGCCATAACTTCCTGCGTGTTCTCATCAAACGTGGCCTTGTAGCCGGTGTGTACGGCGGCGTTGGTCATGATGTTGGCTATCGAGTGGCTGTAACCTGCTTCTACAGGGGCGTTAGGTGTTTTGCGGTTGCGCACACATTCCATCCAGTTACGTACGTGGTTGGATGTCAGGATATCGCCGCCGGTATTGGCCGATGCCACCACCGCTTCGGTATTTTTCAGGCTGATCTCGGGCAGCAGGTTGGCGTGCATATTCATGGCAGCGGCCATCTTTTCGGTAAGGCCGCCTTTTGGCGATATCTTGTTGGTGATCAGGTTCAGTTCGCCGCCGTTGCTGTAGTAGATCTCGGCAGGGTGTTCGTCGCCATTGTGCATGCGCGAACCGAAGGTTACCTGGAAGCCTTTGCTCATATCATCCAGCGGACCATAATCGAAGGCGGCTAAAATGGTATCCCAGTTGCGGCGGCCGTCTTTCCACATGTAAATACCGCCGTTGGCTACCACGCTGCGCGGGTGTTTTAAACCACTGAACCAGTGCACGGTATCTATCTGGTGGCTCATCCATTGGCCGGCAAGGCCCGACGAATATGGCCAGAACAGGCGGTACTCCAGGTAATAGCGCGGGTTAAATTTCTCGTACGGGCGGTTCATGATGAAGCGCTTCCAGTCGGTATCTTCTTCTTTTAATAAAGGTAATAACTCGGGGCGGCGCCAGCGACCGGGCTGGTTCACGTTCCAGGTCAGCTCTACCATGGTGATATCGCCAAACTTACCCGACTGGATAAAATCGTTTGCGGCATGATAGTTAGAACCACTACGGCGCTGCGAACCGATCTGCACGATCTTGCCAGTCTCTTTTACCGCTTTCAGGGCCGCGCGGGCATCTTCCATGGTTTCGGCAAAAGGCTTCTCTACATAGGCATCGCACCCGGCTTTTACAGCTTCGATACAGTGGCGCGCGTGCTGAAAATCGGCGGTGCTGATAAATACGGCGTCAACTGCCTTGGCATCGTACATTTCCTCGTTATTGCGATAGGCCTTTACATCGTTCTGCATCTTTTCTTTCCAGATGGCGGCGCCTTCTTCGCGACGCTTCTTCCAGATGTCGGATACGCCCACCACCTCAAAATTCAGCTCTTTGTAGTGGTTCATAAAGCTGGGGATGTGCGAGCTGCGGTGCCTGTCGGAGAAGCCGACTACGCCCACGCGCACACGATCGTTTGCGCCGATGATGCGCTTATAACTTTTGGCGCTGAAGCCACTTTTGGCTAACAATACACCGGCACCGGCCACCGCGGCCTGCCTGATAAAAGTACGGCGTGATTTTTCCATGCTATTAGGTAAAGTTTTGTTTAGTAAATGGGTAATGGTTTATAACCGGCAATGCAACCGATTGGGGTATATCCCAAATATGGGTAAATATTTAGATAAAACGAAGTTAAAATTAAGGCGATTAGTATACGATATATTCCATTTAATGTGCTTTATACACTTAATATATGGCATGCATTGGTGGCGATTTAACCACAAAGGACACAAAGAGAGAACCACAAAGGCCACAGAGACTTGTGTAGTGGTAAAGAAGTGTATGATAGCTTTATTTTTCTTTGTGTGCTTTGGGCAAACCTTTGTGCACTTTGTGGTTAAATAACTACCTTTCATTCATGAAACTCACCTTCGCCCTGCTTTGCCTTTCCGTTACCGCGTTTGCGCAATCTAAGCCTGATACCATTTTTTATGAAAACTTTAATGCTAAAAACCTCGATCGTAGCAGGTGGAACGTGGAGGTTACCGGCCGCACGGTAAATAACGAGCAGCAGGCTTATGTCGATTCGGCCAGTGTGTTAAGCCTGCGAGGCGGCTTACTGCATATTACCCCGGTTTATCACCCCGGTTATGTAAGCGATCAGCAAAAAAAGTACGATTTTCTTTCGGGCCGGATCAATACCCGCGATAAGGTTCAGTTTACTTATGGTACAGCTTCGGCGCGGATAAAAATGACAGCCGGTCAGGGTTTATGGCCGGCATTTTGGGCATTAGGCCAGGGCAAATGGCCCGACTGCGGCGAGATAGACATGATGGAAAACGTAGGCGAACCCGGCTGGGTGAGCCATGCCCTGCACGGCCCCGGCTACTCGGGCAATACGCCGCTATCGTACAAGGATACGCTGATAAAAGGTATCGACATTACCAAATGGCATATCTACGCGGTAAAATGGACGGCAGACAGCATTGTATTTAGTGTAGATAATAAAGTAACCTATACGGTAACCCGGGCCATGGTTGAAAAATACGGCCGTTGGGCCTATGATAATCCCAAATATCTCATCCTCAACTTTGCCCTTGGCGGCGGGTATCCGCATGGCATTAACAAGGTTGAAGCGCCTTATTACGGGCTGCCGCAAAATACAGTAGACAAGATAAAAGCCGGCAAAGCTGAGTTTTTGGTGGATTGGGTACTGGTGGTGAGGAATTAGTTGGTGTTGTAAGCAGACTTTGCCTGCATATTATCTATGATTATTCCTACCCTCTTTCCGCGAAGCGAAGAGAGGGTCGACCAGCGAAGCGTAGTCGGGGTGAGTATATATATATCGGCGAGGACTCACCCGGTCGTTACTACGCTCAACCACCCTCTCTTGCCTTTGGCAAAAGAGGGCTATAGAAACAGTAATATAGTGGTTAATTACCTACTTACGCAGAAGCCACCAATCTGCTTACACTACGGTAAACATATTCGCTAAAAATGTGGCGACGGGCAAAGCGGCCCGGCGAATCGGCATTGATGAGTTTAACGTAAACGGCTTTGGGCACGCCAAAATACTCGTACGAGTTGCCGTCGGTGAAGTCAAATGTTAATACCTGCGATTTGTATTCAAAATCAAGGATCCCGGTATTAATGGTTTCGGTATAGGCGTTTAAGGTTTGTGCGGTAGTTTCGGGGGCAATGCTTACCAAAAAGTGGTAGGCTTCGATAATCTCTTTACTTTTTTCCTCGGCCTCCAGTTTGGCTTCGGCATTGTCATTAAACTTATCGGGATGCCAGGTTTTCATTAAACCGCGGTAAACGGTTTTCAGTTCCTGTAGTTCAGCTTCCTTTGTAACGCCTAATAATTTCCGGTAATCAACAATTTTCTTCATCGCATCAAATCTTTTAATTCATTGTGGTTGAGGGAAAAAGCATTCGTAAGATAGCTTTTTACAATGAGTGTAATTTTTGCGCAAAGGTAGGGTTTTTTGAGGACAATTTTAAGGGTGGCATGTGAAATAGATTGTGGCGAGGACCCACCCGGCCGTCGCTACGCTCGACCACCCTCTCTTGCCTTTGGCAAAAGAGGGAATGGGTTACCAATACTAATCTTGTCCGCTGCCCCGCGCAACGAAGAGCGGGCCGACCCTCCGTTAGCTAACGGAGTTGCCGGGCGTGAGCTGATACTCGGCCTACCCTTAAACTCCCATCTGCGGTTTATACCCCGCGCCGAAGGCATTCACAATTGATGCCGGGGTTAAAACCGTTACTGCTTTTCCTGCGGGCAAAGCCAGCCCTTTACCATAACCAAATGGCGACCACCCGTACATTTGTCCATTGGCTATTAAATAGGGATCGCCATCAATTCCTATAAAAGCCCCATCGGGCAAGCTTTGGGCTAAAGCGGTATAGGTTACCTTATTGCCCTTCCTGTCTATCCGTTCCTTTTGCAGGATGTTGTCGATCTCGATGATGGATGTTTTATCGGTAAAGCCGTATTGCGGGTTTCCTTTTAGCCAGGCGGCTTTAAACCGCACATGATCGGCATAGCGACATTGAAAACAAGGCCGGTGCCCGGCCGAAAAGGCGGTAGCTTCGTCGAGAAAGAAGAGCTCGGTCCAGCGGTCGGGCGTCATTACTTCGCGGTGCCGCCCCCTGAAATGCAGCATGCAAATGATCCAGGCTTTTATTTTATATGGCCGAACGATCTGCTTACCGGCATTATGAATTACCCCGCGGTTACCCAGCCAGTCGCCACGGGCGCTGGTGCTGATGATATGGCCTTGCGGGGTTACACGGTTTTGGAGGGGCATGGTAATGGTTTGGGATTGAAGATAGGGATTAATCAAAATACTTCTGTTACCAGACTGGCTTTTACCGATAATTTTTTGTATATTGTATAGTTTGCCACACGTGCAATTAAGCCATTGTACGATCTTTGCAAAGCCCACTTTTCGACTGTGCCTAAATTGCCAAACAATATTTGGCAAAAAAGGCCATCGACAAACAATAAATCTCAGTAGTTCTTTGGCAGTAATTGATACCAATCTGCCTTCGCGGCTATGTTAGGGCTATATTTCAGAATGATTTGATATTACGTCATCAAAGTAGTCCTCACACAACACTCTGCAGGTTTAGATTTCGAAAGAGTTTTTTGATGATAAGATCCTACTATCCGGCTACCCGCCCGCCTTTTTAGCTTTATAGCCATCGGCCAGCAGCAGGGCCAGTATCTTATCGCGGTGGTCGCCTTGTATCAGTATCTCAAAATCTTTTACCGATCCGCCTACGCCGCATTTGCTTTTTAGCTTTTTGCCCAGCGTTTCCATATCGGCTTCGGTACCTACAAAACCGGCAATAGCGGTCACCATTTTGCCGCCGCCCTTACGGTCGAGGAAAATGCGCAGGTTTTGCTGTTGCGGTGGCAAAGTAGCCGATGAGTTGCTGGCTTCCTGCTGGTATTGAAAACCTGGGTCGGTTGAGTAAACAACACCGGTGGTATTTTTATTTTTTTTTGACATGACCGCTATGCTTTATAGTTGCTGCCTGTAATTAATTTTAACGATGCCGGCAATACTTCGATATCAATATCGGTGCCTGCAATTTGGGGTTCGCCGTCGAGGTGGATAGCCCCCTCCTTTTCGCGTTTCACGGTGATATGCTTCCCGCGGATGATCTCGACATATTTAGAGCTATCGGTAGTTTTGGTAAACATGCGCAGCCCCATAATGATAAACTTATAAAGCGGGAAAGGTTTTACCACACAAACATCCAACAGGCCATCCTGCACCGAAGCATAGGGCGATATATGCGCGTTATTGCCATACTGCGATGAGTTGGCAAAGCTAAGCATAAAGGCCTGGCGGGTGTACTCCTTGCCGTCGATATTTAACTGGTAGGTCTCCGACCTATAATTATTGATCTCGCGGAACGACGACTTGATATACGTCCCGAAACCCCGTTTTTTATCGTGCGAGAATACTTCGCTGATGTGGGCATCAAAGCCCATGCCGGCCATATTAAAAAAGTATTTGCCATTCAACCGACCGGCATCTATGGTTTCTACCCGTCCGTTGTTGATGTTTTTTACGGCGCCCACAATATCCATCGGGATGCTTAAAAACCGGGATAGCCCGTTACCCGAACCAAAAGGGATAACTCCCATTACGGTACTGCTGCCCACTAATGCCGAAGCTATTTCGTTTATCGTGCCATCGCCACCTACGGCTACTACCACATCGTAATTACCACGGGCTTCCAGCGCCAGCTTACGGCCGTGCGCAACGCCGGCGGTATACACTATGGCGTATTCGTATTTTTCAACATCCAGGTATTGCTGAATAAGTTGCGGCACTGCGTCTTTTTTCTTTCCGCCCGATATCGGATTAATAATAAATAGGATCTTCTGTTTCAAGCTTAATTTTTTTCAGCGGTCAAAAGTAACCTATTTTCGGCTTTTGTAAAATTGTTTTACATTTGCGCCTGAAAGTGGACTGATTTGATGCCTTATATTAAGGCTGGATTGCAACCACGTAAAAAAGTGCTAAAAACTCATGCTTTTTTCATCCGCAATCTGTTTCTTGCCCACTTTCGTATTGTACATATATTAATTATTATTTATGCCATATTTATTCACATCAGAATCCGTATCAGAAGGCCACCCGGATAAAGTTGCCGACCAGATATCAGACGCGTTAATTGATAACTTCCTGGCGTTCGACGCAGAATCGAAAGTAGCCTGCGAAACTTTAGTAACCACCGGCCAGGTAATACTTGCAGGCGAGGTTAAATCAAAAGCTTATTTAGATGTGCAAAAAATTGCCCGCGATGTGATCAATAAAATTGGTTACACCAAAGGCGAATACATGTTTGATGGCAGCAGCTGCGGTGTGCTTTCGGCTATTCACGAGCAATCGCCTGATATTAACCAGGGTGTCGACCGTAAAAGCAAAGAAGAGCAAGGCGCCGGCGATCAGGGTATGATGTTCGGGTATGCGACTGTTGAAACCGATAACTACATGCCATTGGCACTGGACATCGCCCACGCCCTTTTATTAGAGCTGGCCGTTATCCGCCGCGAAATGACCGATATTAAATACCTGCGCCCTGATGCAAAATCGCAGGTAACGCTGGAATACGATGATAACAACCAGCCTATCCGTATCGACGCGATCGTTATCAGTACCCAGCACGATGATTTTGACGAGGAACAAGCGATGCTTGCCAAGATCAAAGCCGATATTATTGGCATCCTGATCCCGCGCGTAAAAGCTAAATATCCAAAATACGCTCACTTCTTTAACGATCAGATCAAATATCACATTAACCCAACCGGTAAATTCGTTATCGGCGGCCCGCATGGCGATACTGGTCTGACTGGCCGTAAAATTATTGTTGACACCTACGGCGGTAAAGGCGCACACGGTGGTGGCGCGTTCAGCGGTAAAGACCCGTCAAAGGTTGACCGTTCGGCTGCTTATGCTACCCGTCACATTGCCAAAAACCTGGTGGCTGCCGGTGTTTGCAGCGAGGTACTGGTACAGGTTAGCTACGCTATTGGTGTAGCACAGCCAATGGGGATCTACGTAAATACTTACGGTACAGGTAAAGTTGGCCTGCACGATGGCGAGATTGCCGCTAAAGTTGAGCAGATCTTCAACATGACACCTTATGCTATCGAAACCCGCTTTAAACTGCGTAACCCTATCTATAGCGAAACTGCTGCATACGGCCACTTTGGCAAACCAAGCCAAACCGTAACCAAAACATTCTTCAGCCCCGATGGCTCTTCGATCAGCAAAGAGGTTGAGCTGTTTACCTGGGAGAAGCTGGATTATGTAGATAAAGTGAAAGCTGCTTTTGGATTGTAATCTGACTGACTTTATAAAATAAAAAGGGGCTGTATCATAAATCATGGTATGGCCTCTTTTTTATTTGTGCATAATTTATTGGAATAAAGAGGGGTATTTATTTGATATAATAATCTGATTTTCATATATTTATGTATCGAAAGTAGCGTAGTATGTCCTCTAAAAGACCTGTATTCAAGCCCTACCAGCAACGGCAGTTGATGGCTATTCCTCCGACACTTGACGAATTAGTTCCGGCATCGCACCCGGTGCGTGTAGTTAACGATGTGATCGACAGGCTCTATCTGGAACCATTGCTGAAAGCTTATCATATCCGCGGGAGTTCAAGCTATCACCCGCAAATGTTGTTAAAGGTGCTGGTATATGGGTATGTAACCAACACCTACTCCAGCCGAAAGCTGGCAGCAGCCTGCCGGGAAAGCGTTTACCTGATGTGGCTGAGTTCGATGAACTATCCTGATCATAATACGATCAACCGTTTCCGGGGCGTACGTTTGAAGCATGCGCTGCGTGATGTGTTCGAAGATGTGGTGAAACTTTTGGCAGAGGAAGGCCTGCTCAGTATTGAAGAAGTGAATACGGACGGGACAAAGATAGAGGCGAATGCAAACCGGTATACCTTTGTCTGGAAGAAAGCGATTCAGACCAATAAGGAAAAGATGAAAAAGCAGCTGTCAGAGATATGGGACTATGCCCAAAGCGTAGCAAAAGAAGAAGACAGGCTGCCTGATCCGCCTGACTTTACTGTTATTGACAGTGAAAAGGTCAATGCCGCAGTAGATAAACTCAATGAGAAGCTTTCCTCGCGTGAGGATGTTTCCAAACAGGTCAAAAGCAAGCTGCGGTATATCAGCAAACATTACCCGCAGGCCATTGCCCGCTATGAGCAGCAGGAAGCTCTGCTGGGTGAACGCAACAGCTATTCCAAGACCGATACGGATGCCACATTCATGCGGATGAAGGAAGACCACATGAAAAACGGCCAGTTAAAACCGGGGTATAATGTTCAGATATCCACATCCAACCAGTTCATTGTCAATTACACCATTCACTCCAACACCACAGACACCAATACATTAAGTGCTCATTTAGCGCAGCATGAAGTCAGCTTTGGCAAAGCACCGCAAGTGCTTACAGCCGATGCCGGATATGGCTCCGAGGAGAACTACACGCGGTTGGAACAAAAAGGAACAATCGCCTTTGTAAAGTATGGGATGTTCGATAAGGAACAAAATGAGAATCACAACAACAAGCACCCTTTTGCAGCAAATAAGCTTTTTTACAACCAGGAGAAAGATTGTTACATCTGCCCGATGGGCCAGCAAATGAATTTCATCGGAACAAGTAAAAGAAAAACAAGCACGGAGTTTGAACAAACGGTAAAAAGATACCAGGCAGTTAACTGCGCTAACTGTCCGCTGAACGGTATTTGCCATAAATCAAAAGGGAATCGGATCATTGAAATCAATGAAAACCTGAACCGCCTGAAACAAAAGGCGCACGAGCTGTTAAACAGTGAAGAAGGCATACAACGGCGAAAGAAACGCTGCTTTGATGTAGAACCTGTATTTGGTAATATTAAGCAGAACCATGGCTTTAAACGGTTTATGCTCCGCGGCAAGGAAAAAGTAGAAATAGAATGGGGTTTAGTTGCAATCGCACAAAATCTAAGGAAAAAAGCGGCTTAAATGAGTCGTTTTACCACTCAGGTTCGCCCAAGAAAGCTACCCCCTCCCCCTCAAAAAATTCCATAGAAACTCAATACCAAATTCAGCTATTAGGCTAAAAAAATAAAGACCGCATCATTTGATTTATGATACGGCCTCTTTTTATTTATTACCTATTCGTCATGTTGAGCGATAGCGAAACATCCCAAGCTATGCATTTTCACTCTGCTTATCGGGGATGCTTCGCTATCGCTCAGCATGACGGATTATTATCAGTGCATCAACTTTCGCACATAATTGCGCAGGTAATCATACCCCTCAAACAAAATGGCTAAGGCGCCGATGATGATGGTAAATTGTTCGAACGAGTTCATGATAATAAATATACGCTGATATTTTACCGGTAGTATATTTTTTCAGAAGAATATTTATAGAATAAGCCGGACCGGGTTACCCCATCAACGCATCCAACTCCGCCGCGTTTGCAGGCAGCCAGGTTTGAATAAATTCATCCCGCGGGTCGTGCTCGGCGGCGGGTTTAAAGTTGCTGAAGTATTTATTATCGCGCGGATCGCTGCCTACGCCGGCTATAAAGGCCCAGTTGCCCCAGTTACTGGCCGGCGAGTAGTCAATCAGTTTTTCTTCAAAATAGGCGGCGCCTTTAGTCCAGTCTACCTTCATTTCCTTCACCAGGTACGATGCCACGGTTTGGCGGCAGTAATTATTAAAGTACCCGGTGGCATTCAGTTCGTGCATACAGGCATCAACAAAAGGCACGCCCGTGCTGCCATGCTTCCATTGCTCTAAAAGCGCGTGCTGATCGGCGCTTACTTCGGGGGCTTCATCTTTAAAACCATCGGCCTTAAAAAACTGGTTGCCGTATTTTTTAAACATAAAGCGGAAGTAATCGCGCCAAAGCAGTTCCAGTATCAACGAGTGGTTGGTGCGGTGTTCGTGCTTAATAGCCTCGTGGTAAACCTGCCTTGGCGATATGCAGCCAAAGGTTAACCATGGTGATAGTTGCGAACCGGATGTAGCCGTACGGATATTTTTTCCGTTGAGGGCCGGATCGAAGTTTTGGAAGTACTGTTGCAGTCGTTCATGCGCTATGGTTTCGCCTCCGGTAAAATGAAAGTGATCGCGGGGGTCGTTAACGGGTTTATCCAATCCCAATTGCTGCAAAGTAGGGATTTCGCCTGCATCGTTAATATCAGGAGTGCTGATGGTTTGCGGCGCGGGTACGATTACCCTTACCGAACTATCGCGCTCTATCTTTTTACGGAACGTGGCGAAGCTGTCGGGTATATCCTTGATTGGGAATGGCAGATCCTCCTTATGATAAAGCGTATGCCCTATAAAATGCTTCAGGTTAAGTTTGATCTTCCAAAGCGCGGCTTCTACCTGTTCGGATATGCCGGTTTCTTCAAACGCCACTTCGCGGTGATGATATACTTCGTTCACAGCATATTCGGCAGCGAGTTGGGGAATAACTTCGGTTGGTGAACCGATGCGCACCACCAGTTCAGAACCCATTGCCCGCAAATTATCGCGCAGGTTTTGTACCGACTCGATCAAAAACTTAGCCCTGAAGTTGCCGGTTTTAAGTGTGCCGGATGGTGTGGTTTTAAAATAATAAGGATCGAAGCAGTAAACAGGGATTACCTTATCGGCCTTGCGGGTGGCTTCGAGCAAAATTTCATTGTCCTGTATGCGCAGATCATTTCTAAACCAAACCAATATTATTCTTTCGCTCATAGTGATAGTGCTCCCCGGAAATTCAGCCAATCTACAATTATCGTAATTATTTAGCTGTTGATATAACGGTTAATAAAATATTTACACTATAATGAGAGGGATTATTGCCCAATTGAGCCAACATCCCTCGCCTTGATTGTATCAAAAAAGATACATAGTATTTTTCCAGCATATGGACAAAACTGCCTCTACATTACCCAAAGCCCGTTTTAACACTTTTTGGAATACAACTTGACTATGGCTAAGTATCTATTTAAAAAATTATAAATATGAAAACGTTCAAACACACACTCCAATTTAAATACCTGTTCCTGCTGGTGCTATTTGCTATAGCTGCGCTGTCATCATGTAAAAAAGATGATAGTAATGCCGGCATTTCCGGTTCAGCGTATGTAATGATCACAAACGCGGCAGAAGGATCTTCAGCCCAGGACTTTTACCTTGATAATGCCAAACTAAACGCGTCGGCAGTAGCTTATACACAAAGTTCAAGTTATCTTACCGCCAGCAGTGGTAACCGCGCCGCGCAGTTTACCAATTCAGGGTCAACAACAGCAAACGCGTCATTTAGCATGTCGTTAAGCGGCGGTCAATACTATAGCGTTTACTATACTGGCAGCGCATCTTCAAACAGTTATGTAGTTGCCCAGGACGATCAGTCAGCCCCTGCATCAGGCAAAGCTAAAGTACGCTTTATCCACCTGGCATCGGCCGCAGCGTCTACAGCGGTTGATTTTGGTATCTCGGCTACTAATAAGCTGGTTACCGGTTTGGCCTACAAAGCAGTTTCGGCCTATAACACGGTTGATGCCAATACTACTTTCTTTTTATATGCCTCTGGTTCAACTACAGCTACTTTAAGCATCCCTGTTACCATACAGGCCGGTAAAATTTATACCATTTATGTATCGGGTGCAACAACCGCTACTTTAAGCTACCACATTATAGCTCAAAACTAATGTTACCCAAAAACTCTGGCTGATTTTAGCATTTAAAGCCAGGCTATTGAATCCCTGTATGACTTAGGCCATGCAGGGATTTTTTCATTTTGTTAACTAAATTCGTCGTTTGTTTTATATTTTAGCCTTGCCTTATACAATTTATGAAAAAATATCTACCCGCAACTATCGCAGCAATCCTAACCCTATCGTTGCTGCAAGCCAGTGCACAAACCGATGATACCAAATACGATCTTGGCCGCATTGCCGTAAAAAAGGACTTTACCCAAGCCGTAACCATAAAAGCTGCCGACCTTGAAAAGATCCCGTTTCTTACCCTGAGCGATGCTGTGGCCAACTGGCTGCACGGTGTTTATGGCACAAATGTAAACTATGCCACGGTGATAGATGGCCTGTTAAATGCCGATATTAACGCTTACAGTATTTACGATATAGAAGAAATAACCCTGGTGCAAAATGCCATGGTGCATTTAAACGGTATATCGCCATCGCAAATGCTGTTGCTGGTTAAAACTAAACGCGGTGGTGCCGGCAAATCGGGCGTTACGGTTGCCGGGCAAACTAATCTGATCAGCCTGCGCAATACCAATAGCAGCACATTGCCCGATGCCAAAAGTACCACCAGTTTTTATCACCAGTATTACGCATCGGTGTATTCAAACACATCGGCAACGCAAACCGGTTTTTCGGCAGACTGGCAACACTACACCCTGCCACAGCTACGGGTTGGCAATACTAAATATGGCGCGCCTGTAAACTTAAACCGAATTAAACTGAACGCTTATTTTGATGCTAAGCTGGACAGCAATAATTCGCTTAGCATTAACGCGGGTTTTGTACCGCAAAAAACAACAGACGATTATACTACCGCTACTGTAGCATCACTAACACAGTCTGTTTCCAGTAGTAAGGAAAACCTGCTGCATGCCGATGTAAAGTTGCATAGCAAACTATCCGGACTTAACAATGAGCTGAGCGCCGGGATCCAGCACTACACGTTTACATCAAAATACAGCGGTATGACTACAGCATTCCTACCCGTCAGCCCAGGCTTCATTAGTAGCAGCACAAGTATCGATACCAACGAGCACGCGACGGCATTCATTGTAAAAGACAATATCTCTTACCCGTTGAAAAAAGGTAATTGGGAGATAGAACCGAATCTTAATTTTAGCTATACGCATTTTAAAGATGATGCCGGCAACAGCAATGCCTACACGTCCTCCAGCTCGTTTTACAGCACCACAGCCACCTTCACCTCAACGCAAAACATGGCTTCATTAACGCCATCGTTATCATTTGCCTATTCCCGGGCTTTCCTGGTACAAGGTGGGTTACAGGCCTTCCTGAATAATACAAGCATCTTACCAAACGACCCTAACAAGCCTGCCAAAGTATTCCCATTTGCCTCGGCAACGGTAAATTTATTACACTTAAATAATAGCTACGCAGGCGATACAGAATTAAAGATCTACGGTTCGATAGCGCGCAGCATGTCTAACATGTCTGTATACACAAACGGGCTTACTGATAACGGCACGCCGGGCGTCCCCGGGTATGGTGTTTTTGCTTATGGCAGTAACGGATCTTTAGCTTATAGCAGTACGCTGTATAACCCATACAAGGTTTATACGCAAATACAAGCGGGTACCACGCTGTCGCTACTAAAGGATAAACTTAATATCAGCTATAATTACAGCAGTAGCCGCAATGATATTATGTTTGTTTTGGTTAATCCTACACCAAGCGGCATGCCATCATATGTTTATTACCACCCCGATAACGGCGTATACCTGCACCGGGTAAGTGTTGATATGAGTTTGATAAACACTCATTATTTTAACTGGCGGTCGGGCATCAATACATCTGTTATCAAAACACAGCTTGATGTATCAAATATCCCCATCTATTCCACTTTTTACGATTATTTCATCAACCGCATTATTACAGGCGGCTTTATTAACCGCTTAAGCTACAAGAAAGCGTTTGCGGGTATCGATATGCTTTATCGCATAAACCAGCGTGTTTACCCGCTGGGATCGGTTACCAATAGTACAAGGGTTAATTCGTTTGTATTGCAAAATTTATACATTGGCTGCAACGTAGCTGTAAAGGGGACCAAAGGGGCTGAAGTATTTGCCAATACCCGTAACCTAATGCAAAACACGGCATCCACTATTACCGATAACCGCAAGTTCTATGGGCTGGGCTTCAAACTAAATTTGTAGTGATGGATTAATGCTTTACCACCCGCTTCAATATCAGCAGGTTTTGCGCGTTGTTGCTATACCCGCTGATATTGTTCTGGTACAGGTTCACCAACTTATCATAATATAAAACTACCACCGGCGATTCTTCCATCACCAGGTTATCCATCTGCCGGTAAAGTGCGTAGCGTTGGGCATTATCTTTTACATGGTAAGCCTGCTCAAACAGCGCGTCGAATTGCTTATTATGAAAACCGGTATAGTTTGGACCGAAAGGAACCTTGTTTTTTGAATAAAACAGCGACATATAATTCTCGGCATCGGGATAATCGGCTATCCAGGTACCGTAAAAAAAGTTAACGCCGTTTTTACCCACCAATTCGCGCAGGCTACTGCCCTGCACAATTTCTACCTTAGTGCTGATGCCGATACGGGCCAGTTCGCCCTGCACATATTCTATCAGGTTGCGGTAACCTACAGTGGTGTGCAACACAATTTCGGGGAAGCCTTTACCATTAGGGAATCCCGCTTCGGCCAGTAGTCGGCGTGCTTTTTCAGGATTGTATTGATACCCTTTTACCGCGGTAGTATCAAATCCAGGCATGCCCATGGGTATAAAGCCCGAAGTGCCCGGCGTGCCCAGGCTATTACGCAAATATTTTACCATTTTTTGCCGGTTGATGGCATAGTTGATCGCCTGCCGCACCTTCTTTATACGCAACGGCGAATGCTTTACAATAGCTACATTAGTATCTACCAGCATGCCCATGTACAGGGTGTTAAGGAAAGGACGGGTATTCATCATAAACTTCCCTTTATACTTGTTGGTAATGTGGCCCGATTTGCTCAGGATATCATCACGGTAGCTGCCATCTATATCGTTAAAAAAATCTTCTTTGCCTTTAATAAACTCCATAAAAGCGGTTTGCTTATCGCCGATAAAGGTCGATCGCACCGCATCTAAGTAAGGCAGGCGCTTTCCGTTTGCATCTTTTTCCCAGTAACGCGGGTTTTTCAGCAGCACCAGTACTTCCCCCTCTTTCCAGTATTTAAACATAAACGGACCGGTACCAACAGGGTGCGCGCGGAAATCCTTCCCATAAAACTCCACTACCTCTTTGGGTACCACCGAGCAGTATTGCGCTGTTAACAAACTCAACAATGGCGGGAATGGTTGTTTTAAGCGGATACTAAACGTACTATCATTAACAGCTATAAAATCCTGCTTGCCGTTCACCTTATCGTTAAAGATCCATGCGCCTGACGAGGCCACTTTAGGATCGATCAACCGGCCGAAACTGTACACAAAATCCTGCGCTATCACCTTGCGGCCTTTGCCTCCGGCAAAATGCGCATCGTCGTGAAAATAAACATCGTTACGCAGGTGAAAGGTATACACTAAACCTGCCTCGTCCGACTCCCAGGTTTTGGCGATGCAGGGGCGGGTGGCCAGGCTATCGTCTATCTGCACGAGTCCATTGTACAACTGGTTATCGGTAAGGATGGTATTTTGATTACGGCAAAAAGCAGGGTCCATGCTGGTAAGGCCTTCATCCATATTGATATTGAAGATGGTTTTGCCCACGTCGCTATTGCCATTATTGCACGATGCAAGAGTGATCAGTAGCAACAGGAGATAATAACAGTTTTTCATTTGTATTTTCGCTCATATCAGCAGGTCGGCCAATTTTATTTTTCGCCACAACTGCTGGTAATTCAGCGGGCAATTTCTGTTAATAAATTGAAAGATAAAAATAGGAGAACCCTACATGACCAGAAAAAACAAAAGCAGCTACATTTTCATGCAACTGCTTCATCTTCAAGTAGCGGGGAGCAGGATCGAACTGCCGACCTTAGGGTTATGAATCCTACGCTCTAACCATCTGAGCTACCCCGCCGTATTTTACGCCTGTTTTGTTTATTATCGCGGTATTGGTTTATCACCGGCCAAAACAAGCTGCCTTTTTTTAAAAGGTTTGCAAATATAGGATAATTTACTTTCCTTTAGAAAAAATGTTAACTTTTATAGCCGCCTAAGGCTAACCAATTGATTTGAACCAATATGTCTGACAAGAAAAAATTTAATATTGAGTATGAAATAAAGTCATCTCCGCGTATACTGTACTCGTTTTTAAGCGAACCGAACGGCTTAACCCAGTGGTTTGCGGATGATGTGGCTGTCAGAGATCAGGTTTATACTTTTACATGGGATGGGGAGCAGCAGAAGGCTAAACTGCTGCTGATGAAGGAAAATAAGCTGGTAAGGTTTAAGTGGGTAGACGACGACCCCAGCTGTTACTTTGAAATGGAAATACTGCAGGACGAGTTAACCAACGATGTTGCCCTGGGCGTTACCGACTTTGCTACCGAAGATACCATTGCCGAGCGAAAACTGATTTGGGATAACCAGATAGATTACCTCATCAGCGTTTTAGGGGCCTGATCAGGGCGCTGTCAAACAATAAATTAACATCAAATAAGTTAGTAAGAAAGCCGTGTTAAACACGGCTTTTATTATTACCGGCGGGAATAGTTAAATTCCCTAAATTTGCGCTGTGAAAAAGATCCACCTGTTAATACTTAAATCGTTCATAAGGCCTTTTATAGTTACCTTTTTCATTGTGATGTTTGTGTTGCTGATGTTATTTTTATTTAAATACATCGACGACCTGATAGGCAAAGGATTTGAGTGGTATATTATTATGGAGCTGATGGTTTACTCATCAGCTACCAACGTGGCTATGGCGTTGCCGCTGTCGGTGCTGTTGTCATCCATCATGACCTACGGCAGCCTGGGCGAAAATTACGAACTGGTGGCCATCAAATCGGCCGGTATATCGTTAAGGCGGGCGCTTTACCCCATGCTTATCGCCGTTTGCGGGCTCAGCGTATCGGCTTTTTTCTTTTCTGAGTATATGCTGCCGGTGGCCAACCTCAAATATTATAACCTGCTGTACGATGCCCGCAAGCAAAAAACAGCTTTCCTGATCACCGAAAATGTTTTTAACAACAGCTTCCCCGGTTATTCCATCCGCGTAAAGCATAAGGATCCCGACGGGCAAACCCTGCGCGGCATTATGCTGTATCATAAGCCCGATATACAAAGCACCAATATGGATGTGATATTTGCCGAGGAGGGTATTATGTTCCGCTCGCCCGATAACAAATCACTGATACTGCGGTTAAAGAACGGCATCCAGCACCAGGAATTACCTGGCGAAGGTGGTTATCTGCCCCGCCAGCGATACACCCGCTTCAGATTTAGCGAGCGTGTGCAAAAGTTCGATCTTTCGGGCTTCGCGATGGGGCATACGGATGAAAACGAATTCAGGGGCGCTTTCCAGATGATGAACCTGAAGCAACTAAACCTTTGGCAGGATTCAACCGGCAAACTGATAGATCTTGGCCTAAGCCGTAACTATTCTTTGCTTAGCCCATATTTTAAATATTTTTCGGTATCGCATAAATTTTATAAGGATAAGCCATTTAATAAAGGCAGTTCTGATTTTTTAGGCAGCCTTACACACGAAAAGCAGGCATCGGTACTGGCCAACGCGCTGAACCAGGCTAAGAGTTTTAAAGACAGGGTGAAAGAACGCGCCACCCGCTTTGGCGACCTGACACTGGAGAGCCGTCGTAACCGTGTAGAGTATCAAAAGAAATTCACCCTGTCGGCCGCGTGCCTGGCCTTGTTCCTGATAGGCGCGCCGCTGGGGGCAATTATCCGTAAGGGGGGATTAGGCTTACCGGTAGTAGTAGCCGTTATTTTCTTCCTCATCTATTACATTATATCAACCATTGGCGAAAAATTTGTGAAGGATGGCGACCTTGCGCCCACCATCGGCATGTGGATCGCTATCGCGGTGCTGACGCCGATAGGCATGTTCCTGTCTTACAAAGCCGCTAACGATTCGGAATTGTTTAACGTAGAGGCTTACAATAAGTTCATTAAAAAAATGACGGGATATTTCACCAAAAAGAAGCCTGTTTGATTTTACAAACTACAGACGCTTATTAAAGCCACCTTAACGTACCTTTGCACGTATTAAGGATAACGGCTGTTATTATAAGCCAATTTTTACCTGCATAAAAGATGCTGAACACTATAGAAGAAGCGATAGCTGCCATAAAGGCCGGCAAAACCATTATTGTTGTTGATGATGCCGACCGCGAAAACGAAGGCGACTTTTTAACTGCCGCCCGCAACGCTACCCCCGAAACCATCAACTTTATGGCCAAGTATGGCCGCGGATTAATTTGCGCGCCTATTACCGCCGCCCGCGCCAAAAAACTGCAGCTGGAGCCAATGGTGATGCGCAATACCTCATCGCATGAAACGGCTTTTACCGTATCGGTTGATCTGTTGGGGAATGGCTGCACTACCGGGATCTCGGCTTCCGATCGTTCTAAAACTGTTTTATCTTTAATTGATGATAACCTTGATCCTGCCGAACTGGGCCGCCCCGGGCATATCTTCCCGCTGATTGCCAAAGATGGTGGCGTGCTGCGCCGTTCGGGCCATACCGAGGCCGCTATCGACCTGCCGGTGATGGCCGGGTTTGAGCCTGCCGGGGTAATATGCGAGATAATGAAAGAGGACGGCGAAATGGCCCGCCTGCCCGACTTGCTGGAGATGGCCAAGGAGCACGACCTGGTTATTGTTTCGATAGAAGACCTGATTGCCTACCGCCTGCGTACCGAAAGTATGGTGACCAAAGAGGTGGCTGTTAAAATGCCAACCCAGTGGGGCGAGTTTGATATGATAGCCTACACCCAAATTGATACCGGCGAAAACCATTTAGCCCTTGTTAAAGGCAGTTGGGAACCCAACGAACCAGTATTGGTACGCGTACACAGCTCGTGCGTTACAGGTGATATCTTTGGCTCTTGCCGTTGCGATTGCGGCCCGCAGTTGCACAAAGCTATGGAGATGATCCAGAAAGAAGGTAAGGGCGCCATTGTATATATGAACCAGGAAGGCCGTGGTATTGGCCTGGTAAATAAACTGAAAGCCTATCACCTGCAGGAGAATGGCTTTGATACCGTTGAGGCTAATATCCAACTGGGCTTTAAGATGGATCAGCGCGATTATGGCATCGGTGCGCAGATATTGCGGGATCTGGGCATATCAAAAATGCGCCTGCTGACCAACAACCCTAAAAAACGCGCCGGGCTTATCGGCTATGGATTAGAAGTGGTGGAGAATATCCCTATTGAGATTGCCCCAAACCCGCATAACGAAAGTTATCTAAAAACCAAAAGAGATAAAATGGATCACGCCATTTTGGGTGGGCAATAACTTATTGTACAAAGTATATCCTGGGGCTACTTGTCTCAGTCAAAGAAAAAAAATGAACAAAAAAGCTTGTTTTTTGAACAAGAATTGAACATGTAACACATTGATTAATAATCAAATAGATGCGTTTGTTCAAAATTCCGGTTTCTCAATACAACCTTGTTTTTTGAGGGTACTGACAAATTTGCGCCACCAAAATAATTAATTAATACAGGTATATTCTGCAAAATTACAGGCTGTGATCGCCATTGTGCAGATTTCGACTATAGATAACCACCCGGTGCCTGTGTCCTCACAGGCACCGGGCTGAATCTCACCCCTTCTTCAACTCCTCCAGCGGGTAAAAACTATCGCGCCAGTAAATGCCCTTATCCTTTACATTTAGCAGCGCCGATTTAATAATGATATAAACCATCACCGCTCCGGCGTACGTCAGCGTTAAAAAATACCACCATTTTTTGCGCCCCGGTGTAAACCAGAAAAGAAACCAGTGCGACAGCAATATCCCAAGGCTGATCAACACACCATACACCGAGCCGGATAATAAACCCAGTGGCACGGGCAGGCAAAAACCAACAAAAGCCGATACACCATTAAATAAGGCCAGTGGCAAATTATACTTCGACACCGAAAATACGTTCTTCATCAACCCGTTAACAAACTGGCCAACGCTGGTATACCATTCCAGGCTAATTTCGCCCGTGCCGTATAATACATCCGATCTAAAACCCGCCTGTTTCACTATCGCCCCTAACTTCAGGTCATCATCCGGCCGTAGCCTGATAGCCTCATGAGTGCCCGCCTGCTTGTAAGCCTGCCGGCGTACCATATTGAACGCGCCAACGCCAACCGCCGCCTTCGATTTAGGATCGCGCGCCTCCCATGGCCTTATCTTCAGGTTAAACATAATGCCAAAGGTTTGCAGAATGCTGTTCAGCATAGCCGAACGGGAAATAACGTTAGGCATCAGCGCCAAATGGTGGATGTGGTTTGCGGTTGCATAAGTAAGCGCCTTTTTTATGGCATCCTTTTCAAACACAATATCGGCATCGGTAAACAGCAGCCATTCGGCATGGGTTTGCAAGTAGCCACGGTAAAGCGCGTGGTTTTTGCCAAGCCAGCGGGGCGGCAGTTCGGTTATAGTTTCGGTGATGATCTGCGGATATTGTGCAGCTAACTTTTCCAGGATCTGCGGGGTACGGTCGGTGCTGCGGTCGTTCACCACAATTACTTTGTAGTTGGTGTAATTGATGTTACAAACACTGCTTAGCGCGTGTTCCAGGTCGGCTTCCTCGTTACGCACGGCCACAATAATAGCCAGCGATGGTTCATCCTGTGCAGGCTTCACATCACGCAAAAAACCTATCTTGCGGCTGTTAATCACCAGGTAAACGGCAAGCCCCCACCATACGGTAAGCATAATTAGCGGGCAGATCAGCATGGCGACGGGTAAAAGGTATTTGAGAGCAAGGTGTCATGCCGAGTTGAAAAAAAGATGGTCTTTAAGGCTGCATTGACATTAGAAACGTTGTCATTGCGAGCGATAGCATGGCAATCCCATAGGATGATCGGTGGTGCTGTATCAAAGTTCGTCTGCTCATAGCCGCAGGGGCCTACTACTTTTTTCGTGTTTGTTTTATTTTTAAAGGCACTCAAGAGGGCTACGCCGTTTTCTTGAAAAAAAGTAGCAAAATTCAAGACAACAAAAATGCTTCCTTTGCCGCACGGGCCTTTGCCCTGCAAAACAAGCAGAACCACGGGGCTGAACCTTGATGCCGCTGCTTCGCACCCGCGATTCCTCCGCTTCAGGCACCAAGCTAATGCCCTCTCCCGCCACACAGACCACCATGTTCTGCTCGTTTTCGCCCGGAAGCCGTTTTGCTGTCGGGAAAGAAATATGTGATGAGTAGCCCGTCGAAGCATTGTGGGCAGGCCCATCGCGCAAGTCTTCGACAAGAGACTGACAACCTCACTCACTTCGCATATGCTATTCTTCCTTTTCATCATCGCGGTCATCCATTTCGCTTTTGGGGGCAACGTCGGTATTGGTAACCTTAGGCATCGGCACCCTGCGGCTGCGCCTGAACAGGCTGCGGAAAAACTCGCCGAACGTATCGAAATCGCGCTGATAAACCAAACCAAAGCCGTTAACATATTGCACGCTCAGGTTGTTATACAGATCCAGCGTGGTGCCGGTAAGTACCCGGTACGAGTATCGCGCCCGCAGGCGGCCGTCTTTACGCAGCAGGTAGTCGGCTTCAAAGTCTTTGGTAAAGCTGCTGATATCGGTATTAAAGAAATTGCCCGATGTGCCACCAAACAGGTTATTATTGCCATTGGTATTGTATAAGCTGCCGTTCAGCACCAACCTGTCATTAAAGAAGCGGAAGGCAAAGCTGGCATCGCTGGTAGAGCGGATGTTGATATCGGCAAACCTGATGTTTGATTGCGAAATGAACGTATTAAGTTTATTGAAAGCGAACTCACTTAACGCCTGCTCGGCGGTTTGGGCCACCTGGTTGGTTAAGTTATTGGTGGTACCGGTAGCAAACTGGCGGCGTACAATTAAACTAAGCGCCTGCTGGTTTCGGTTGCTTTCGTCGGTTAGGTAAGTGGCCAGGTCATCCTTAATTTGCGGGTCTGTCGGGAAGCTAAAATCAAACTGTATACGGGGTTGCAGCAGCGTATTGGTTAGCTTTAACTGGGCCTGAACCAGCTTTTGCTGGCTACCCGTTGGCGATGTTAGCCCGGCCGCTTTATACAAGTTGTTGATATCGGTACGTACCTCGTAAACAGCCGTCATGTTAATATCGGCGTTGCCGGGGTTACTGGTCCAGCGGATGGTACCGCCCTGGTCTACAGTAAAATTCTTACTGATGAAATCCTTGGCGGTAAACTCAAACTTACCCGATTGAATGAGGTAGTCGCCAAACATTTCAAAATCGCCCAGGCTGTTTATTTTCAGCTGTAATTTGTTCGATACACCGCGTCCTTCCAGTTTGCCGTAATCGGTAGTGATCTTCACCAGCGATTTCTCGTCAACCGTCAGTTCCAAATTAAGCGTAACCCCTTTAAATGCGTTCACCTGCTCCGCCAGTTTAGCGGTATCACGATGACCAACAAAGCGAATAAAATCGTAATCGCTGGCGGTTGATGAGGTGTTCAACGGGATATTGAACACGGTGCCTTCGCCGGTGGTGGCCTTAATATCGATATTCATATTATCGGTAGGGCCGGTAAAGGTAAAGGTGCCGCTGCCGTAGGCCGTTCCGTAATAAATGTGGTTATCCTTAAAGGTGGTGTTCAGCGCCATCAGGTTTTTAGCCTCAACGCTGATGTTCAGATCCGGGTTCGATATATTTTTCAGGTCAACCGTGCCGTTGGCAATGGCCTCGTTACCTTTAATATCCTTAATGCTCAGCTTATCTATTTTTATCAGGCTGTTGGTAACGGTCAGCTCATCGTTAAGCTTGTAGGCGGTTTTCAGGTAGTTTACTGTCAAACCGGTATTGTTAAGGATGATCTTGCCATTCAGCTTTGGTTCGGATGGGCTGCCGGTCAGTTTCAGGTCGGAAGATACCGTTCCGCTCAGGCTGCTCACCAGGTCCTTCACAAAAGGATCGAAGATGATGGCCTCGGTTTGGTTCATCTTCACATCAAAGTCAAGCGTGTTGTCCCCCGCGTCCTTACCCAGTTTATATACACCGGCAATGTTCATGGTTTCCAGTCCGCGGCTCAGGATATTCAATTTCACATCGGCCTGTTTACGGTCGTTATCCAGGGTCGATTCCAGCTTCACCTTACCAATTTGCGTATCGTTCATCATCATCGAATCGATACCCAAATGCGCTTCCATACCCGGCGTTTTGGTAATGCCGCTCAGTATTACATCGCCGTTTAACGATCCTTTCAGCTCTATACCCGATGGCCTGGTCAATTGGTTAAGCGTAGCCATGCTGAACTTATCAAATTCCACCTTCAACTTATCAGCCGGATTATCGGATACGAACCCATTAATGCGTACCTTTTGTGTCCCCCTTGAAAGCTCGAAGCCGGATACCTGCGTTTTCCCGTCCAGCAGGCGGATGCGTACCTGTTCCTGTATCTTCCAGCGCTGGTGCTCCAGTATCACGTCTGATGGCAGCAGCGACAGCTTGGCGGTGGTATCCCTGCCAAATGCAACCAGGCCATAAAGGTCTAACTGGTTGGTCGCGTCCTTGTCTGATAATTTGATGTTGAAATTGAGGCTATCCTTTTTCAGCGAGTTAACAATGTTGATGTTTTTGATGAACAGGTCCTTGCTCAGGTCTATCCGGTTTAATGATATGTTGAGGCCAAGGAAGCCATCGGTGGTGTTTTCGTCCAGGATCAGATCGTGAAACACCATGCCACCGTAATTGATGGTTTTTACATAGCCGCTTAACGTAGCGGTTTGATCGGCCGAGTTGAACTGACCCACAAAGGTACCCTGATCGGGGATCTTCAGGTCGGGTACAAACAGGGCGATGAGCGGGTCGATATCTTTCACCTTGAAGTTAAAATCAAACTGCTGCGACTTAAACGGTACGATATTGGTTTTTAAAGATGGGATATACTTTTTTACGATGGTTTTAAAGTATGACGGGAGCGTAGCCAGGTCATAGTTCCCCTTGATGCTGCCATCAGCTATCGGCGATTGCAGGCTGATCAGGCGTTCTCTGCCGGTACCCGATGCTGTCAGCGTTACCGAATCGACCAGGTAATTATGCCTTGGATCAATAATACGGATAGGGTTAAGCGATATTTTCCCGGTCAGGTTATTCAGGTCATTGCCGCTAAAGTGGGTATCGATATTGGCGCTCAGCGTAATGGTATCTTTTAATAAATGTATCGTATTCAGCCGCGCATCGATAATACTGCCGGTTAAATTATAGTTAGGCAGGGCCGGATTAAGATCGGCATTGCCCTTTATTGATAGGTTGATGTTTTTATCGTTGATGTTAACCGTGCCATCAAATACCTTTTTAGCCACCGAACCATTTATGGCCACGTTTTGATAGCGGTAGTTTTTATAATCGATGTAAGCAATTTTAGCGTTCACTTTTTCAACCAGGTTCTTTAACTCGTCGCCGCTGCCTTTTATATCGGCTACAAAAGTGGTGCGGTTCAGATCGGGCTCGTCTATCAGCGTGCCCAGGTCAAAATCATAGGCTTTTATATTGCCGCTATAGCTGGGATTGCCCGATTTGCTGATCTTCAAATTTACATCCGACTGGAAACGGCCCAGCTTGGTTTTAAATTCGCCATAAGCAATAAAATCATTCTGCAAACCGGTAAACTTGCCCTTGAAGTTTACATTACCAAACTTTTCGATAATAGCGGGAAGCTTGCGGTTGGTGGTACCGCCAAAACGGTTATACAGGTATTCCAGGTCTTTGCGGTTGGTGGCTATCTGGTCGAAGTTAAGTTCAAGCAGGGTGTTGTCCCAATCGGGCAGGCCCTTAAACGCGAAATCGCCCTTCAGGTAGGTGGCCTGGCCGCCGGTTATGGTGAGGTGGCTGGCCTTAAGGTTGCTCACTAATCCCTTTACGTGCCCGTCGATACCCAGATCGAACTTAGTTTTATCCAGCGATGTGGTAAAGTAAGCGATATCTGCCGATGATATCTGCGATTGCTTAAAATCGGCATCCACCTGCACTTTGTTCTCAAAATCATCGCTGATATCGGCAAAATGCGTGAAGCGCATGCGGTAATAATCGCGCAGTTTGGAGTGCGGCGTTTCGATGTAGAGGTGTTGGGCCAGGATCTGGTTACTATCAACGGTGGCAAGGGCCGTCAGGTTTTTAACATAGAAACCGCTTTTCTCGCGCAGAGTAAGGTTGCGCACATCGCCCTTAAACATGTGGTGCACCAGGTCCATATTGCGCACCTCTACGCCGAAATGGTAAACATCCAGGTCGTCGAAGTTGATGCGGTTGCTGATGACTGTATCGCGCGTGAGATTTTTAAAGCGGAAGTGAAAATTGTTGACGATGGACTTCTCGAAGATGAGCGTCCAGGGTTTGCTTTTTTTGTGCGTAGTATCGGGCTTGTTAAAGTAATCTACAATAAAATCGATGTTGCTGGTCGTATCGTTCAGTTTTTTAAGGTATACCGAACCATTATCCAACTGTATGCGGCTAAAGTGCAGCTTACGCTCGCCAATGCTGCTGAAGAGTGAGAAGCCGTTCAGTTCAACCGTTAATTTAGGGGTATGCACCAGGGTATCCTTTTGCCTGTCGAGCACATACATGCTATCCAGCACTACCGACGAGAATGGCTTAACGTAGATGCCGCCAATGTAAACCTTAGTTTTCCACTCCTGCGAGAAATGGTCGGCCACTTTTTTGGCTATCCAGGTTTGTACGGGTTTATATTGAAGCACCAATAACAGCACGCTGATCATCAGCAGCAAGAGCAGAACGATACTTAGCGCTATTTTGAGTACTTTTTTAATAACTTTGTCCCTTTAAAACTTGTTGCGTTAACTAACAGGTGAGTTTCGAAATGTTAAACAGCATTTGCGGCAGATAGTTTAAATATCTGTCATATTCACTTGTTTAAAAAACGCAGCCTATTAAAATTAAGTATCGTGCCCGTTATATTAGGAATAGAATCATCGTGCGATGAAACATCCGCAGCCGTTTGCGTTGATGGTGAAATGCTGAGCAATGTTATTGCCAATCAAACCATTCATGAAGCCTACGGCGGCGTTGTGCCCGAACTTGCTTCGCGCGTGCATCAGCAAAACATCATCCCTGCTGTTCAACAAGCCATACTCAAGGCAAAAGTAAACAAAAATGACATTGATGCGGTAGCTTTTACACGCGGACCGGGCCTTTTAGGCAGTTTATTGGTGGGCGTATCGTTCGCTAAGTCGTTCGCGCTGGCTTTAGGTAAGCCGCTGATAGAGGTTAACCACATGCAGGGCCACGTTTTGGCGCATTTTATTGGCGATCATAAACCAACCTTCCCCTTCCTTTGTCTTACCGTTTCGGGCGGGCATACGCAAATCGTTTTGGTGAAGGATCACTTCGATATGGAGATCATCGGCCAAACTACCGACGATGCCGCCGGCGAAGCGCTGGATAAAACCAGTAAGGTATTGGGACTGCCCTATCCCGGCGGACCATTGATAGACAAATACGCGCGCCAGGGCAATGCAGATGCCTATAAATTTCCCGAGCCACAGATCCCGGGGTTTGATTTTAGCTTTAGCGGTTTGAAAACATCCATTATGTACTTCATCCGCGATAACGTGGCTAAAAACCCCGATTTTTTGCAGGAGAACATGGCTGATATCTGCGCCTCGGTAGAGAAGCGTGTGGTAATCATCCTGCTGAATAAACTGAAGAAGGCGGCTATTGAGTACGGTATAAAGGATATCGCCTTAGCAGGTGGCGTATCGGCCAATACCGGCCTGCGCCAGGGCCTGAACGACCTGGCCGCCGGGCAAGGCTGGAATGCCTTTATCCCCAAATTTGAATACTGTACCGATAATGCCGCCATGATAGCCATTGCCGGTTACTATAAATATTTAAAAGGCGAATTTGTTGGCCAGGATATCGCGCCGCTGGCAAGGATGCCATTTTAGGCGCTAAGCGCCAGTCGGTAAGACGGAAGAGTCCGGAAGACCGAAAGATAAAACGTATATTTACACTATAAAACTTCCGGACTTTCGGACTCTTCCGTCTTCCGGACTACAAAGACATGAGTATTCCATCACTAATATTTTGGGCAGTGTTTGTGCTGCCACTGGTCGTGTTCCTGGTTTGGCTGATCAAACAGGATAAGAACCGTAAAATGGGTATCACCGGCCTGGTGGTACTGGCTGTACTGGTTGTAGTAGCTGTTGTTTACATGTACCTGAAAACAGGTGGACGCTAATATATCCGCCGGGAGTTAATCCCGATGTGGTAATCGCCCCTTAATTTCTCATGTTCGGCTTACCACTTCTTTTCCTTTGATATCATTTGATATCATTGCTTGCTGCATTTAACAGCAGGTATCTGCTTATTGCATTTTATAAACAAATATTGCCTATTAGTAAATATTAAAATATTTATAAACCAATCCTATCCACATTGATTTATAATACTTTATATTTATATTCCCTAATCATATTTGCCCACACTGCCAATAACCTATCCTGCTAAATGAAAAAACATTTACTATTATTTTTTATCATATTAATAGCTGTTAATGGTTTTGCGCAAACCATTACCTCATTCGCACCCACATCGGCCACACCGGGTACTATGATAACTATAACAGGTACCAATTTAGCCGGCACAACAAGTGTTAGCTTTGGCGGGGTAGCAGGGCTCGGGCTTAAAGTAGTAAGTTCCACTTCTGTAACCGCCATAGTGCCTGTTACAGGCAGCGGCGATGTAAGCGTAACGAGTGTTGGCGGCAGCACGGCCACATTGGGAGGATTTACCTACATTCCCTCAAGTTTGCCGGTCATCGTATCTGTTTCCGCACCCATGCCCAGTACGCTGGGCCGCACAATAACCATATTAGGTGTTAATTTGCGCAGTGCTACCGCGGTTACTTTTGGCGGTGTCCCGGCATTAATTTTCGCACCCTATGGACTGGATCCGGACAGGGCGCTTGTAGCAACTGTAGGATTAGGCGCAACCGGGGATATAGCGGTAACTACCCCATCGGGAACGGCAACCATGCCGGGTTTTACTTATGTGGCAAATACTAAGCCTTACATTACTTCGATAACCCCATCATCTGCGGCGCCCGGGCAAACAATAACCATTAGCGGTTATAACCTGGGTAGCGTCGGTTCGGTTACTATAGGCGAAGTAGCTGCGTTGTCATTTAGTGTAATATCGCCAACAAGTATCACAGCGGTTGTAGGGCCGGGCTATAGCAACCATATATCATTCGACGGGCCCGGGGGTAATGGGGTTGAAGGCATTTATAGTTTTACGCTTACCGTGCCGTCCACGCCAACTATTAGCACCTTCTCGCCGGCATCGGCAACGCCCGGTACTACGGTTACCATAACAGGTACTAATTTGGCTGGTACAACAGGCGTTAGCTTTGGCGGTGTAAAAGCGGCCATCTATAAAGTAGTTTCCGCTACTACTGTAACAGCCATGGTGCCTGTAACCAGCAGCGGCGATGTAGCAATAACCAACGCGGGGGGTACTGCAACGGCCGGCGGCTTTACCTACATACCATCAAGTGCGCCAACTATTGCGTATGTAGATGCTATGTCGGGTACATTGGGCCGTACAATAACCATTTTAGGTGTTAATTTGCGTACAGCCACCTCGGTTACATTTGGCGGGATGCCTGCCTTAAATTTTGCACCCTATGGACTGGATCCGGATCACGCGCTTTTGGCCACAGTGGGTTTAGGCGCAACGGGAGACGTGGTTGTGACCAACCCGGCAGGGACAAGCGCTGTGCCCGGTTTTGCCTATACGCCAAGTACCAGCCCTTATATTACCTCGATAGTACCGTCGTATGCATCGCCCGGCCAAACGATTACCATAAACGGTTATAACCTGGGTGGCATCACTTCGGTTAAAATAGGCGGTGAGCCAGCGTTGTCATTCAGCGTGGTATCCCCAACAAGCATCACAGCGGTTATTGGCCCGGGGCATAATAACTCCATATCGTTTAACGATAGCGGCAATAATGCCGATGGCAGTTATACCTTCACTTTAACCCCACCTTCGGCGCCAACTATCACTTCTTTTACGCCCACATCGGCCACGCCGGGCAGTACGGTAACTATAACCGGCACCAACTTATCCGGCACTACCGGCGTTAGCTTTGGCGGCGTAGCATCAATGGGCTACAAAATAATTAACGCTACCACTGTAACTGCAATAGTGCCCATAACCACAAGCGGGCTTGTATCGGTAACCAATGGTGGTGGCACGGTAACCGCAGGAGGATTTACCTACATTCCCTCAAGTTTGCCGGTCATCACATCCATGTCGTCGCCAATGCCAGGTACATTGGGGCGCGATATCTACCTGATAGGTGTTAATTTGCGTACAGCCACTTCCGTTACTTTCGGTGGGGTTCCCGCATTGAATTTTTCACCATACGGGCTCGACCCCGATCATGCCCTTGTAGCTACTGTAGGCTTAGGCGCAACGGGCGATATTGTAGTGACCACCCCATCGGGAACAGCAACCTGGCCAGGTTTTACGTATACACCAAGTACCACTCCATACGTTACCTCTGTTGTTCCTTCATCAGGCCCGCCGGGCACAACTATCACTATTAACGGCTATAATTTAGGTGGGGTTACTTCGGTGACTATTGGCGAAGTGCCTGCTTTAAATTTCAATGTGCTATCATCAACAACTATAACAGCTGTGGTGGGCCCGGGTTATGACAATATCATATCTTTTAAAGGCCCGGGCGGAGACTCGCCATCTTACCAGGCCCGGTTTACCATAACCAACCTGCCTGCGCCAACTATCACATCATTCAGCCCAACCTCGGCCACGCCGGGCAGTACAGTAACTATCACCGGTACCGACTTTACCGGCGCTACGGCAGTTAACTTTGGCGGAGTAGCCGCAAATTTATTTACTGTGGTATCGCCAACCAGTATAACAGCCGTTGTTGGCCCGGGCGGCGCATCCGGCGATGTTTCCGTGTCTACTTATTCGGGAACGGGTGCCAAAGGCGGGTTTACTTATATTCCGGTGCCGGCGCCGTCTATTACTTCAGTTACCCCCACATCGGCTACGCCCGGCACTACGGTAACCATCTCCGGTACTAATTTTACCGGGGCCACAGCAGTTACATTTGGTGGCCTTCCTGCAACTTCATTTACCGTTGTATCACCAACCAGTATCACGGCTGTTGTAGGCAGCGCAACATCGGGCAGTATAACGGTAACTACATTTGGTGGAACCGCTACACTTTCCGGCTTTACTTATACGCAGGCACCATTTATCAGCAGCTTTGGTCCGGTAGCCGCAACAGCCGGCGCTACAATAACTATTACCGGCTTAAACTTTACAGGTACAAGCGCGGTTAGCTTTGGCGGCACGGCTGCCTCATCGTTTACGGTTGTATCGCCAACAAGTATTACGGCCATCGCAGGCGCCGGCGCAAGTGGAGCGGTATCCGTCATCAACGCCAATGGCACAGCAACCAAAACAGGCTTTGTATACGTGGCCGCGCCGGTTATAACCCCGGCAGGTTCAACCGAAATTAATATTGGCAGTTCGGTAGCATTATCAACAGCTGCTAATTCAAATTATTCTTATCAATGGTATAAGGATGGTATAGCCATTACAACAGCAGGCACAACAAATGCATATACAGCAACCGAATCAGGAGCTTACAAGGTAACAATAGCATCAAATGGTATATCGCTAACATCAGACGCAGTAAATGTGCACGCGTCTTTAGCTCCATCAAACTTTACCACGCAGGCAACCAGTGTGGTGTGCAAGGGATCGGCAAACGGCACTATAAAAATTACTGCCGGGGTCAATTTGCCTTATACCGTAAAAGTTTTAAGCAATAACATACCCACTACTACTTATTCGTTTACAAACAGCGTTACCATCCCCAATTTACCGGCGGGTACATACAACCTTTACATCAACATTACCGGGTATACGTACGAGCAGTATTTTTCGATTAAAGTTACCGAGCCTAAGGACCTGTCGGTTTATTCGGCCCTCAACAAAAATACCAATAGTTTAGCGCTGACACTGGACGGTGGCACTACCTACAATATTAAAGTGAACGGAGTAGACTATAACACCACCGGCAGCAACATCACCCTACCACTGACTAAGGGCGTAAACAATATCTCGGTAACTACAGATAAGCCTTGCCAGGGCATTGTAGAAAAACGGATCGTTATCGGCGATAATATAACGGCCTATCCAAACCCGTTTGAGGGCAACCTCACCCTAAACCTTGGCGATAAAGTCGTCGGCCAGGCACAGGTGCAGGTGTTTAATTCATCGGGCAAGCAGGTTTTCAGTAAGGAATATACCAATCAAAGCGGTGAGGTCACACTCGATCTGTCAACGTTGGAACATACGCAGATCTACATATTAAAGCTTACCGTCGACAATACAGAATACATTAATAAGATCATCAAAAAATGAGAAGGCCCCTGTTTTTACTCGCTATAATAACCATACTGGCATCGTGCACAAAAAAGGAGGACGACCATACACCACCCGGCAAGGCTGTGCTGGTGTTCCCTGCTAAGGATGCCCTGTGTACTACAGGTACTAACATAACAGCTACCGAAAGCACGGTCACCTTCTCCTGGAATACCACCGAGCATACCGATGGCTACCAGCTTATCATTACAAACCTGGTAACGAAGGAAGTGATCACAAAAAACACAGCGAATAACCAGATGGCAGTTACTATACCGGCAAATGCGCCTTATTCATGGTCGGTTAATTCGGTTTCTGCGGGAGTGCCGAACGGGACAAAAAGTAATGAGTGGCGATTTTACAATGCCGGTTTAGGTATCACGTCGTACGCGCCGTTCCCGGCTACCATGGTGTCGCCAACTTACAATCAATCTGTTACAGCTACCGGGGGTAAAGTAACCCTGACGTGGACAGGCAGCGATGTAGACAACGACATCAATTACTATACTGTTTTTTGCGATAAGAATGCCACACCATTACAACAGGTTATAGCCAATACACAAAATACAAGCTTTAACACAAGTGTAACATCGGGCAGTATTTATTACTGGTATGTGCAAACTTATGATAAGCAGGGAAATGTGTCTAAATCGGAAACATTTAAGTTTACGGTGAATTAGGTTTTAGCTTCCAATTCGCCTTCATCGGTTACCTTGCCGCCGTCTATTGTTTTTACGTAGAGTTCATCTACCAAAATAACCGTAATGGCCAGTAAGGGTACGGCCAGTATAATACCCAGCGCGCCGGATATGGCCCCCATAATTAGCTGGCTAATTAATGTTAAGGCCGGCGGCAGATTGATCATTTTTTTCTGGATCAGCGGGTTAACAATATTTGCCGTGATAGTTTGCGAGGTAATATAAAGCAGGGCTACAATAATACCCGTATTGGTGCTGATGGTAAGCGCCAGCAGTACACCGGGTATCATAGCCAGCACCGAACCAAAGTTGGGCACTACCTCTAACAGGCCGGTAATTAATCCCAGTACCATAGCCACGGGTACACCAATGATAAGCAGCCCGGTAGATATCATGATAGTAACCAGCACCATAGATACCATCAGCCCTTTTAACCAGCCTTTTAGCGCCAGGCTAATACGGTTGATGATATGTTTACCCGTGTCTTTCTGACCGGACGGCACCAATACCAGTATGCCGTTTTTATACATGGATGGGTTGGCCGTAAAAAATATCCCCAAAAACATAATGATATAAATATCGCCCAGCACCCCGAAACTGGTGCTGAAAAAGGTTTGCGCCGTGGTCATCAGTTTTTGCGAATTATCGCCCGATACGCTTTGAAGTATTTTTTGCCCTATAGGCGATGTGGACATTTTAGCTTTTACGTTACTAATGGTTTGCGGCAGCTTATCGCTAAGCTCGGCTACCTGGTGCTGTATGGTAGTCCCCATAAACCACAGCATCAGCCCCAGCAAGGCGAACGAGCCTGCAACGGCAATGATCATGGCCGGGCGGCGGCCAAGGCGGGTATGCCGTTGTATCAGATCGCCAAAACCGTGAAAAAAGGTAGCTATCAGCGCGCCGGCCAGCACCATCAGCAATACGTTAAAAGCTACCCGGGCTATCAGTATCACCACCGCCAGCAACGCCACAATAGCCACCGTTTGCCATACCTTGTGCGTATAAGATGTTTCTTTAGCGGATGGGCGGCGTTTTATCATGTATGGTAAAAGCAAGATGTGGGGCTTTTGTTTGAATTTTGTCTGAACCAGAATTTTCAGAATTATTGAATTTTCAGAATTCCGTCCATTCTTAAATTCTGAAAATTCTGGTTCAGACAGGCTCTGTGGTTAAAATATCACCACAAAACTCTTACAAAAAACACTTCAAAAATTCACTACCTTAGCCTTAATGGCAGAATTAAATAACGATCAGCAGATAAGGCACCTGGCTAACCTGGAGTTGCTGGCGCGGCAAGTAGTAGAGGGTTTTATCACCGGCTTGCACCAAAGCCCCTTCCACGGTTTCTCGGTGGAGTTTGCCGAGCACCGCCTGTACAACAATGGCGAATCGGTAAAAAACATCGACTGGAAATTATTTGCACGTACCGATAAGCTGTTTGTTAAGCAATTTGAAGAGGAGACCAACCTGCGCAGCTACCTGCTGCTGGATACCTCGTCGAGCATGAATTTCCCGGAGAAAGGGATGAGCAAGCTGCAGTTCTCTGTTTATGCTATCGCTTCGCTGATGTACCTGTTCAAAAAGCAGCGCGACGCCTTTGGGCTTGGACTGTTTTCGGACAAGGTAGATTGGCTGAGCACTGCCAAATCAACCACCACACATTTGTTTTACCTGTTTGCCGAACTGGAGAAGGCTTTCAATCAGCCAAAAGAAAATACCCTAACCAATATCAGCGATGTATTGCATCATATAGCCGAGGATGTGCACCAGCGATCGATGGTGATCATTTTTAGCGATATGCTGGAGAACAGCCTGAATGCCGACAAGATGCAGGCCATGTTTGCCGCCATCCAGCACCTGAAGTATAAAAAACACGAGGTGATCATCTTTAACGTGGTTGACAAAAAGAAGGAACTGGATTTTGATTTCGACAATCGCCCGCACCATTTTATTGATATGGAAAGCGGCGATGAAATGAAGGTGCATCCCGGCCGCATCCGCGAAACTTACAAAGCCGCGCTTGATGACTACCGCCGCCAACTGGAACTAAAGTGTGCCCAATATCATATCGACCTGATAGACGCTAATATTCACGATGGCTACAACCAGATACTAAAAGCCTATTTGGTGAAACGCGGGGCAATGAATTAATGCTAAACCGTTGTTAGCTTTAGGATAGAGTTTTATTAAAAATAAAATGTAGTATCTTCAATACCACAATCATCAACCTTTTTTTCAACATGAAAAATATTTTATTGCCCGGCCTAACTTTAATGGCCCTATGCGTTTTGGGTTTATCAGTGCAGGCGCAACAATCGGCCCCGGCTTCAAATGTACAATGGATAGATGCCATGAACCTTACCGAGGTAGAGCAAGGTTGGGGGCAGATCCGGGCCGGGAGATCGGTTGGTGGGCATCCCATCACCCTGGCTAATGTGGTATACACCCATGGCGTAGGTACGCACGCGGCAAGTACCATTGTAATTACCCTGCATGGCGCCGCTACCCGCTTTTCGGCAACAGTGGGTGTGGATGATGAAGCTACTAAAGAAGGCTCGGTTGTTTTTAGTGTAATTGCCGATGGCAAAGAGTTGGTTAAAACCCCGGCTTTAAGAAAAGGCGACGCGCCGCAGGTAATTTCAGTAGATGTTACCGGCGCAAAAAAGTTAACACTGCAATTAGACGATGCAGGCGACGGCATTAATAACGACCACGGCGACTGGGCCGATGCTAAATTAGATCTTGTGCCTGGCACACAGCAAAAACCCGGGATCATTGTTAAGCCGGTTGCCCCGCCGCGATATGTACATCAACGCGAAAGCGATGTGCCTCAAATTCATGGTGCGCGAATTGTTGGCGCTACGCCGGGCCACGATTTCCTTTTCCTGGTACCTGCAACAGGCAAAGGGCCATTTATATACAGCGCTAAAGATCTGCCGGCAGGGCTTAAATTGGACCCATCCACCGGCGTCATCTCCGGCGCTTTACAATCTGCCGGTACAAACCAGGTAATGCTGAGTGTGCGAGGGCCAAAAGGGATAGCAAAACGCAATTTAACGATAGTAGGCGGCGAGCATAAGCTGGCATTAACACCGCCCATGGGCTGGAACTCGTGGAATGTATGGGCTGCAGCCGTCGACCAGGATAAAGTGAAGGCCGCTGCCGATGAGTTGATCTCCTCGGGCCTTGCCGCGCATGGCTACTCCTATATTAATATAGATGATACCTGGGAAGCAGGCCGGGACGAAAAAGGCAATATTCAAACCAACAAAAAATTCCCCGACATGGCTGCGCTGTCAGGCTATATCCATCAAAAAGGCTTACGCTTCGGTATCTATTCATCGCCGGGGCCTAAAACCTGCGCCGGTTATACTGCCAGTTACGAGCACGAGGAGCAGGATGCGGCAAGCTATGCAGCCTGGGGAGTTGATTATTTAAAATACGATTGGTGCAGCTACGGGACTATCGCTAAGGACGACCGTTCGTTGGCTGCTTATATGAAACCCTACCAGGTGATGGGCGCGGCATTAAATAAGGTTAACCGCGATATTTTGTACTCTTTATGCCAATACGGTATGGGCGATGTTTGGAAATGGGGCGCCGATCCGTCGGTAGGTGGTAGTTGCTGGCGCACAACCGGCGATATTTTGGATAACTGGAGCAGTTTAAAATCAATTATTGAAAGCCAGGCCGGGCACGAGGTGTATGCCGGGCCGGGCCATTGGAATGACCCGGATATGCTGATGGTAGGTGTAGTTGGTTTTGGCAAAACGCATCCTACCCATTTAAAACCTAACGAACAGTTACTGCATATCTCCATGTGGAGCCTTTTGGCCGCACCGATACTGATTGGCTGCGATATGACCAAAATGGATCAGTTTACGCTGGATCTGCTGGCTAACGACGAAACTATCGACATTAACCAGGACCCTTTGGGCAAACCAGCCAGCCGCCTGGTAAAGGATGGCAACCGGGAGGTTTGGGCAAGGCCGTTGTTTGATGGCACTAAGGCTGTGGGGTTGGTTAACCTGGATAACGAACCGCAAAAGATCACTGTTAAATGGTCTGATATTGGTATAAAGGGGGCGCAAAGCGTACGGGATCTGTGGTTGCACAAAAACCTCGGCACCTTAAAAGGAAGCTATACGGTAGAAGTACCGGCACATGGTTGTGTACTGTTAAAAGTGAAGGGTGTAAACAAAAAATAATGAACACCTGTATCGGGCGCGTCTTTCATCTTCAAATTAAATAATTGTTTACTCTATATTAAGATTGATGAATTGTACTTAGCTTTATGTGCGGATTGTTTATTATTGAGCGCTAAACTCTTAAGTACACCCTTGTATGTATTCTCAAAGCCCGGAAGCGTTACAGCAGGAAAAGGACCTGATTTGCCTTTTAAAAGAGGGCGATGAGCGGGCTTTTGAAAAGCTATACCGCTTATACAGCATCCGGGTATTAAAAAAACTACTTCGCTTTGTTAAAGATGAAGATGTAGCGGTTGAGTTGCTGCAGGATATTTTTTTAAAGCTTTGGGAGAAACGCGAAACCCTTGATGCTGAACAATCACTGCGCCCGTTCTTATTTCGCATTGCCGAAAACAAAATTACCGACCTGTTCAGGCGCGCTGCTTACGATAGGAAATTACTGGAGCACCTGGTCTCGGTATCAACCGAAGTGTGTTATGATACCGAGGATACGATCAACCTGAAAGATGGGGAATCTATCCTGAAACAAGCCATCAACGCGCTTCCACCCCAGCGCCAAAAGATATTTATACTTTGCAAAATCGAAGGCAAGAGCTACGAAGAGGTTGGCGCTTTGCTGGGTATATCCGCCGGGACTGTGAACGACCATATGGTGAAAGCCGGCCGGGCCGTAAAGAAATATTTTAACACAACCGATCTGGCCCTGCTTACCCTGATGATGGCCAGCGTGCCGCATATTTTCAAATCGTAAAAAATATTTTCCGGCAGAGCATATGTCGCTTGCGCCTCGTGCGTAATAGCGTTAAAAAGCATCTGTTTGGAAAATCATCAACTCAAAGAAATTTTTAGCCGATACCTTGAAAACCGCTGCACTGCGGGCGAGGTAGAAACGCTGATCGGGTATTTTAATACGGATAACGAGGCTTATTTGCGCCTGCTTATTGAACAGGAATTAGAAAGCCCTGAACCCGATCTGAACGATGAACACCTGTACACCTTAACGGCCGAAGCTTTTGAAAACATCAGGCAGCAGATCGGCAAAAACAACAAACCGGCTGAAATTCGCCATATCAACATACCCAATCACAAGAAACAACGTCTTTGGCCGCGTATTGCTGTAGCCGCATCGCTGTTGCTTATCCTGAGTGTAACAGCGTATTTCATTACCCATCAACAACAACCAAATAGCAAACCAAACCTGGTAGCAAAGCGTTTGCCGCAACATGATATTGCCCCGGGCGGCAACAAAGCTGTTTTAATATTGGCCAACGGACAGCAGATCAATCTTACCAACGCCAAAAACGGCCGCCTGGCAAAAGAGGCCAACATGTTGATCAATAAAACCGCCGATGGTAAGGTAGTTTATCAATCCGACAAACAAAACAAGGCCGCTACCGAACTTGCCTACAACACCTTAAAAACCCCTCGCGGCGGCAAGTACGATCTGACATTGGCCGATGGTACCCGGGTATGGCTCAACGCGGCCTCATCCATCACCTATCCATCCGCCTTTAACGGGCCGGACAGACAGGTGGAAATTACCGGCGAGGCTTATTTTGAAGTGGTGCATAATGCTGCTAAACCATTCCGCGTAAAGGTGGCCGGGCAAACTATTGAAGACTTAGGTACACATTTTAACATTAATGCTTATGCCGATGAACCGGCTATAAAAACCACCCTGCTGGAAGGCAGCATCAGGGTATCAAACAGCACCGGTAATTTGGTACTGAAGCCGGGGCAGCAAGCCGTTATCAAGGCTGACCAAAACATCACCATAGATGCCGGTGCCGATATGGAAGAGGCAATTGCCTGGCACCAGGGCTTGTTTAAATTTAACGAAGCCAGCACAGAAATGGTAATGCGCCAGCTATCGCGCTGGTATGATGTGGATGTAAGTTACGAGGGTAAAATACCGCCGCGCCAGTTTTCGGGTAAAATATACCGTAACGCCAGCGCTTTAAAAGTATCAGATATTTTAAGTTATAAACAGATCCATTTCAGGCTGGAAGGTCGCAAGATCATCGTAATGCCTTAGCCCAACAACCAATAAAAATTAAACAAACACCAACATGAAACACATTTACATCTAAGGCGCCAGGCGCACCCGGGGTGCTCAAAAAAAAACCGCAGAAGTGAGTCGAAGCACATCTACGGTAATATTTGGGCCAACCCCTTCCCGATAGCAACCGGGATAAATAATTGGCGAACTATTTCTGGTCATTAACCCAAACTTTACAAAAGTAATGAAATTTTATGTTTTTACTAAAGCCATGCCCAAGGTATGGCTCCCTCCTAAATTATTGATGGTGATGAAATTAACTACGCTTTTGCTGCTCATCACATTGGTGCAGGTCAGTGCAAAAAGCTTCGGGCAGCGGATAACGCTTAACGAGAACAACGTATCTTTAAAAAGGGTGATCCAGGACATCGAGCATCAATCGGGGTACGTATTCTTTTACGATTCGAAGGATGTGAAACAAAAGGTAAACGTCCACATCAGCGATGCCTCTATAGAAGATGTTTTGGCCGAATGCCTTAAGAATCTCCCTTTAAGCTATAAAATTGCCGACAAGACCATCCTGCTACAACAAAAAAATCTGCCAACAGCAATTGCCGAGGCACCGCCCGTACCGATCACTGTAAAGGGTAAGATCACCGACAACAAGGGCGTACCGCTGATTGGCGCCACCGTAAGCGCAAAGAAGGCTAATAAAGCCGTAGTCGCTGATGTTAACGGCATGTTTGAGATAAAAGATATCAACAGCGATGAGATCCTGATATTTTCATACACCGGTTACGTAACCAAACAAATACCAGCTAATGATCCCGGCATTGCCAATGTAGTTTTAGAGGAGGATGTAAAAGCTATGAACGAGGTGGTTGTGGTAGGCTACGGTACGCAAAAAAAGGAAAACCTTACCGGGGCCGTGTCTCAAATATCAAGCACGGATATTGGTTATCACGCAACTCCAAACATTGCCAACTCGTTGCAGGGTTTGCTACCCGGCTTAAACATCCAGGCTAATACCGGCAACCCCGGCGATAAACCCGATATCAACATCCGTGGGTTTAACTCGGTTAATGGCGGCTCGCCGCTGATACTGATAGATGGTATACAGGGCGATATCGATCGCGTTAATCCGTTAGATGTAGAAACAGTGTCGGTGTTAAAGGATGCCGCCTCGGCCGCTATCTATGGCGCCCGCGGCTCGTTCGGCGTGATATTGATCACCACTAAAAAAGGTAAGGCGGGCAATACAGTAGTTAATTATACCAACAATATTGGCCGCACCACCCCAATTGTACGTACCGATTACATTAGTGACCCGTACGAATACGGGAAAATAGTCGACGCGTTCCTCTCGGGCTACAACGGTACTACCTACACCAACTATACCGATGCCGATTATGCGAAGGAGCGCCAGGTAGCCGATGGAACCCTGGCCCCCTTTAATGAAAAACAGGCCGATGGAACCTATAAGTTTTTTGGCAAAACCAACTGGTACGATCTGCTTTTCCGCAAATGGGCGCCATCGCAAACGCATAACCTTTCCATTTCGGGCGGTAACGATAAATTGCAGGGCTACTTATCGGGGCGCTCTTATAATACCGGCACCATACAGGCCGGTGTAGATGCCAGCCTGATCAAATACAACATCAAGGGCAACCTGAACTTTAAAGCGAACAAATGGCTCGATATTTCGGATAACATCCAGGTAAGCACTGCCGATATGACCGAGTACGGCGGCTCTAAAGCCGGCTATGTTACCAATGGCAGCGGCATTTACAACGGCAACACTTATTACTTTTTATTCCCCTTTATGCCCAGCAGCATAGACGGCGTACCTTACGATTATAACGGCTATGGCGAAATTGCCGCATTGGGTGATAAAAGCAGCTTCCAGAAAACCTATTCAGAACAGTTTGTAAACACGCTGAGCGCCCGCTTGCACCCGGTGAAAGACCTGGTGGTGAATATTGACTACGCCAACACGGTTAACCATGTGGCAGTTACCACCCGGGAAAATCCTATCACCTATTTAACCACGCTAAAGGCCAATTTGCAAACCGTAGGCTTAAACACCCTTACCGAAGCGCGCAACCGTAACTATTACAACGCGCTAAACGTGTATGGCACCTATAATAAAAACCTGTTTAACGATACCCATCACTTTAAACTGCTTTTAGGTTATAACCAGGAGGATTTTAGTTCAGATAATATCAGCGCCCAGCAGGGTAACTTATTGGTAAGCAACTTGTCGAGCCTTAATTTGGGCACCAACCTAATTGCGGCAAACGGCTCGGGAAGCTTGTGGGCTATCCGTGGTTATTTCGGCAGGCTTAATTACGATTATAAAAACAAGTATCTGTTAGAGGTGAATGGCCGTTACGATGGTTCATCACGCTTCCCGGTAACCAGTCGCTATGGCTTCTTCCCATCGGTTTCTGCGGGTTGGTACCTTAGCCGCGAGGATTTCTTTAAACCGCTGGAGAAGACCATCAGTTCGTTAAAGTTACGCAGCTCGTACGGTCAGTTAGGCAACCAGAATATCGATCTGTATACCTTCTCGCAGATCCTGTCAACCGGGCAAACCATTTGGGCTTCAAACGCGGTACGCTTTAATTATGTTGGCGCGCCTGCCCCATTGCCAAGTGTGGTAACCTGGGAAAATTCAAAAACGATAGACGTAGGCGCCGACCTGGGCTTGTTTAACGATAAATTCAATGTATCGTTCGATTGGTACGAGAAAAATGTATCAGGCATGTATGTACCCGGCCAGCCGCTGCCATCGGTATTTGGCGCGCCTGAACCGCGGGAAAATATCGCCAGCCTGCGCGACAGGGGCTTTGAATTGCAGGTGAGCTATAATGCCGGCTTTGATATAGCTGGTTCGCCGTTCCGCCTTAAATCAACAATCAGCCTCTACAATTTTACAGGTGTAATTACCAAATACCCTAACGCCAGCGGCCTGATGAGCGCGTTTTACGAAGGGCAAAAGCTGGGCGATATCTATGGCTATCATATCGATGGCCAGTTCCAGTCGGATGCCGAAGCTGCGGCATACCAGGCTAAATTCGTTAATCCGGCGACATCCTTAGGTCAGGTTTACAACTACGAGATCAATATTGTACAAAACGCCCAATGGAAGGGGCTGCACGCCGGCGATATTAAATATGTGGATGTAAACGGCGACGGTGCTATCAATAAAGGTAAAAACACCCTTGCCGACCATGGCGATTTGGTTAAAATAGGCAACACCATGCCTAAATTCCCCTTCGGTTTTAATTTTGCTGCCGATTGGAAAAACTTCGACCTGATGGTAGCCGGTACCGGCGTTATGCACCAGGACTGGTACCCTACCGGCGATATTTACTGGGGCCCGTATGAAAGGCCTTACCTGTCGTTCATCCGTAAAGATCTGATCCAGAACGCATGGACACCGGAAACCCCGACTAACACTTATCCGCAGGCGGTGCGTGGTTACGCGTCGTTAGGCGCATTACGTTCGCTGGGCGAGATCAATGATTACTACCTGACCAATGTGGGCTACCTGAGGGTAAAAAACCTAACCCTGGGTTATACCCTGCCGGTAAAACTCACTCAGAAGGTTGGTATACAAAAGCTACGCTTCTACGTTAGCGGCGAGAACCTGTTTACCTGGAGCTTCGGTCATTTAACCAAATATATCGATCCGGAAACAGCTGGTTCGGGTATAGATTACTCAACCCCGATGAATGTGTCTACCAGTTCAAGCTCGATAGCCCGCGCGGGCGAATCGTATCCATTGGGTAAAGTATATTCCCTTGGCTTAAGTATTACCCTATAAACTTTATAAAAAAATGAAAAAGATATATATAGCGTTGATAGGTTTAGTAACCCTTGGCGCGATGGGCTGTAAAAAGAATTACCTTGACGTAACGCCGCCCGATAAAATAGACGCGCAGGTATTCTTTAACAATGCCACCGACCTGCAAGTATACACCAACGGCTTTTACGACCAGGTTCCCGTAACTTCGGGATTGACTTATACCGTTTATACCGACGATGCATCGTCTGACAATATACTGCCCCTGCAAATTGTAGACCGTGTTAAGGGTGCACGCGTAGTGCCGGTTGCGCGTGGTACAGGCGGCTGGTCGTTCTCAAGTTTACGGTCTATCAATTACTTCCTGGCCAATTATGGTAAATGCCCCGATGCTGCCGCGAAGCAAAAATACGGCGGCATAGCACGCTACTTCAGGGCTTATTTTTATTACGATAAGGTAAAAACCTTTGGCGATGTGCCGCTTTATACCAAAGTATTAACAGCCGATGACCCCGACCTGTACAAACCCCGGGATTCGCGCACTGTAGTAATGGATACAGTATTGGCTGATATCAACTACGCCATAGCCAACATCCCTAAAACCGTAGCGCTGAACAACATTACCGGCTATACCGCGCTGGCTTTAAAAGCACGCATTTGCCTTTACGAAGGTACCTGGCGCAAGTATCATGGCATAGCCAACTATCAAAGCATGCTTAACGAAGCCGTTTCTGCCGCAGACGCGCTGATCAGTTCGGGTGCTTACAAACTGTATACTACCGGCGGGGCCAATACAGCTTACCGCGATCTGTTTGCCCGTGTAGACCAGGATGTTACCGAAACCATATTGGCCCGCGATTACAGCAAATTGGTACAGGTTAACGGGGTAGATTATTTTATGACATCGGCCACCGGTGGCGCTTATGGTATCCCCAAGGATATGATCAACAGCTACCTGATGAAGGATGGCACCCGCTTTACCGATATCCCCAACTACCAAACCAAGCAGTTTTACGATGAAATGCAAAACCGCGACCCGCGCTTAACCCAAACTACCGCCGGGCCCGATTTTGCAGCCTATTTGGAAACCGCGCGCGAACCGGTGAACCTGAGCATCACCACAACAGGCTATCGTGTTATCAAGGCGCTTTCTACCCGCGATCAGTGGGTTTCTAATGGTGGGTACTCTGATTTCATTCTATTCAGGTATGCAGAGGCACTATTAGTTTATGCTGAAGCCAAGGCCGAATTAGGCACCCTAACCCAGGCCGACCTGGACAGATCCGTTAACCTGCTGCGTGCCCGCGCCGGTATGCCAAACATGAATATGGCTGCGGCCAACGCCACACCCGATCCTTTTCTGCTGGCACAATATCCGAATGTGGAGAAGGGCGCTAATAAGGGTGTTATCCTGGAGATCCGTCGTGAACGACGTATTGAAATGTTTAACGAAGGCCTGCGCTGGGACGACCTGATGCGCTGGAAGGAAGGCAAAAAACTGGAACAACCTATGGTAGGCATCTACTTCCCCAGCCTTGGCTCGTTCGATTTTAATAACGATGGCAAAACCGATGTATACCTGCACAACGGCAATGCCTCGGGCGCGCCGGCGGGTACCAGCAGCGTAGTTAACGTTACACAAAAGGCGCTTACCAATGGCACTTCGGGCAACTTCTTCCCGTTAAAAGGCATCACTATTACGTTTGATGAAAACAAAGATTACCTGTACCCCATACCATCAGAGGATATTACTTTAAATCCAAAAATCACGCAAAACCCCGGCTGGAAATAAGCCGGGCCACCGTTTGGGCAGCCGGATGTACACTATACACCGGGTGCCCATTACTTAGGTTGAGTACCATTTATCAAGCAATCCCAATGAGTTCGATATCATCATTATTGATGGCGGCATTAGCTGTCCTATTGCCCGGGCTTTGCCTTTTGGGTATGGCGCGGCAGTTGGTCATCAACCATAAAATAATAGCAGCGCGAATACTCACGCTGCCAGCCCGGAAAAAGACGGATACCCGGGTAGCACACCTGGTCCGCACAGATCAGGTGTTGCTTAATGCTAATGCAAATATCCCATTAAAACTGCAGGAAACATGAAAACATTATTTAAAACAGTGTTTGTAGCCATCGTATTCCACTACCAGGTTTACGCACAGGTACCCAAACCGGTTTACACTAAAGCTACCGATCTCACCATCGCCGGCGATATCATGCCGACACAAAACCCCTATCACCGGGTGGATACGGTAAAATATCCGGCCATGCCCGCGGTGGTAAAGCGCCTGTTAACACAATCGGCCGGCAAGGTGATCTGCTTTACCACCAACAGCAAGCAGTTAACAGCCAAATGGTGCAGCAGTGGCAGCAAGCCTTACCCTAACCTTACTCCTATCGCCAATAAGGGTTTAGACCTATACATTAAAAAAGATGGCAAATGGCAGTTTGCAGGCGTTGGCCGCCCCGATGGGCAATGCACCGAAGCCACGCTGGTAAGCAACATGGCTGATGGTGAAAAGGAATGCCTGCTTTACCTGCCCATTTACGATGAGGTAGGCAATGTTGAAATAGGCACAGATGCCGGTGCCAGCATAAAACCCATACCATTCCCTTTTCAAAAACGGGTATTGGTCTATGGGTCGAGCATAACGCAGGGGGCCTCGGCCAGTCGTTCGGGACTGGCTTACCCGGCAAGGTTATCAAGGCTTACCGGTTTAAACTTTATGAACCTGGGCCTAAGTGGCAGCGCCAAAATGGAACCGGCGGTAATAGCCATGATAAATGATATACAGGCCGATGCCTACGTGTTGGATTGCATTCCCAATTCATCGGATGTGGTGGTTAAGGAACGCGCCCTGAATATGATCAATTCCATACGTGCCGCGCATCCCGGGAAGCCCATCATTATGGTCAACTCCATTACCCGCGAGGCCGGCTATATCGACACCAAGGTTGGCAACATGGTAAATGCCCAAAACGCGGCGATAGACAGCATCGCCAAAAACCTGGTAAAGCAACACACTAAAGACTTTTATTACATCGACACCAAAGGCTTTTTAGGCGACGACCACGAGGGCAGCACGGACGGCATTCATCCTAACGATCTGGGCAGTTACCGATTTGTGGAAAAAATTGAACCGATGATAGCCGATATCCTTAAAAAGTACTTCAAATAAACCGACCCTACATCTACCCAATAAAGGGAACCTATAATTAGACGCACCACGATCAGATTCCAAAAACTAAAGAAAGGAGGTAACCCAATATTATGATCTACCCGGCAGCCATCACAACCAATGTGGCTGCTGCATATGTGCAAATGTTATTTACTGCTACTTAACACTAATTAAAAACACCGTATGAAAAATTTTATCTTCTTAGGCATTGCGTTGGCAATGTGTATGTTCTCGTGTAAAAAAAACCAGGTTGCCGATGAAAACGGCAACACTGCCGCCATTACAGGCGGTGGCTTAAAACTTAAGGATATGGGCATTGTAGCCAGCAACGATTCGGCTTTTACCATATCTACTTATGCCGGTAACGGCACCGCGGCCTTCTCTAACGGCACATCGGGCAATTTGCTTACCGCCTCGTTCGATTCGCCGGAGGGAATCGTATTCGACAGCGGCGGCAACATGTTTGTAGCCGACCGCGATAACCAGATCATCCGTAAAATAACCACTGGCGGCGTAATTTCTACATTCGCTGGTCAACAAGGCGTAGCCGGCTTTGCCGATGGTACTGGTACAGCTGCTAAATTCAGCACGCCTATCAGGCTTTCTATCGATGCAGCCAACAATATTTACGTGGCCGACAGAGACAACGCCAAAATCCGCAAGATCACTTCGGCAGGCGTGGTAACTACCATTGCCGGCAGCACAGCGGGCAGCGGCGCCACCCAGTTTAACTGGCCGGTTGATGTTGCCGTAAAAAGCGATGGCAGCATCCTTTACGTTGCCGATTCTAAAAATCACCGCATCCAAAAAATTACACTTAGCGGCGGCACTTACACTACTTCTTTACTGGCCGGGCAAACTACCCTGGGCTATGCCAATGGTACCGGCAGCGCGGCTAAATTCAACTTCCCGGCTGGCGTGGCTATAGATGCTTCAGGAAATATCATTGTGGCTGACCGCATGAACAATTGCATCCGCAAAATAACTTCGGGTGGTGTGGTTAGTCTGCTGGCTGGTATACCGGGTACGGTTTATGATCTGGATGCCCCTGCCCTACAGGCAAGCTTTGGCGAACCTTATGGCGTTACCGTAGCTAATGATGGCTGTATTTATGTATGCGATATTAACTACCATAACGTACGCCGCATCAGCAATCATGGTGGCTTTGTGGCTACCGTTGCAGGCTACAGCACATCGGGCTATGCCGATGGCACCTTCAATACCCGCTTTAACGTGCCTACTTCGGTAGCGATAGATAATTCGGGCAATTTTTATGTAACCGATGTGAGCAACAATCGCATCCGCAAGATGAAGCCCGAAACCCGGGTGATACAATACACCGAGGGCTGGACACCGATGGATACCAGCACTTATGCCGGCGTAAAGCGTTACAGGTATACCGGCAACCGGTTTTGGCTGCCCAGCACAGCCAGCAACCCAATTCAAAATATCAATATTATAGATATCGATATGTCGGTAAACCATTTTGAATTTATGCATGTCGATTCCTTTGCTAACCAAACTACCGTAAGTAATATCATTGGGCACCCTACAAGCGTTATCGCAGCGCTAAGCGGCACTTTTGCTACGGGCAATCACCATGGTAAATTTGCATCGTACCTGCGCAATAACGATGTTACCTATTGGAAGGCCGATGCCGAGGAGGCTTTATATCCCGATGGCTACTGGCACTATCATGATGGCATGTTTTATGTTGATGCCACCGGCACCCCGGGTATGGAACAAAGCAACATGACGCAACTACCATTTAGCCCAACAACAAGGAAATACATGATGTCGGGCGCACCGTTGCTCATCAAAAACAGCGTACCGATAGAGATCACCAGCCCTACCAACTGGGGCGTATCAAACACCACTCCGCCGCAAACCCTGCGGGTGATTATCGCGCCGCGGGCTATTGTGGCATTACCTATAATTAATAAACACGTGCTGCTGATCTGTATTGACGGTGTTGAAAATGGCATAGATTGCTACGCCTCGAATGGCATCAGCGCGCCGGGCCGGTATGGTATGACCACTGCCGACGCTACCCAATTTGTACAACAGTTCTTCCACCCCAGCTGGGCCATTAATATGGACGGCGGCGGATCGGCCAGTATGTATATGATGGGCGCTACCGACGGGCAGACCGGCGGTGTGTCCGGTGGCATACCGGTGATCAGCTACCCCGATTGGGACTCAAGCTGTACCATATCCGGAATGGATTACAGCCGCTACGGCCAGCAGCGTAAAAGCATGCAGGATTGTATAGCGGTAATTGCCAACTAATTTTAAAAAAGGAGCCCTCCTGCTTTGAGGGCTCCTTTTTGTCATTTCTGATCTATCTTAGCATCGCTGCAAAGCAAGGCTAATAATAAACCATCTAATGAAAAAGTATTACCTGTTATTAAGCGCTTTATTATTCAGTATCCATCTATTCGCGCAAACCGACTCTGCTAATTTGGCGCACGCGCAATGGAAGCTTAAAAAGATAAACGCCAAAGTATATTGGAAAACTACGCACCTGACCAACCACAGCCTGTTTGGCGCGAACGAGAATATCAACGTGATCATCATCCCGGCGCATACCAAAAGCGTACGCTTAGTGGTTGGATATTCCGATTCGCTGGAAACCACTTCGCAACAGGCTATGCGGAACAACGCGCTGGCAGGAATCAACGGCTCGTTCTTTAAAATGCGTGGGGCCGATCCCGATGATCATCCCGAATTAAATCACGTACCTAAACTGGAACCATCCAAACTGCCCTATAACCGCGCGGGTACTTATCTGCGCAAGGATGGACAGTTAATAGCGCCAAACAAAATAGCAGCCAAACAAACCACCCGCAGGCGGCCGCAACTGGGCGTACTTGCGCTAAGCGATAACGGAGCAGCCATACTGAAACCCGATACCCTGAACTTTGAATGGGAAAATACCCTTGCCGCCCGGGATATCATGACCTCGGGCCCCTTGTTAATGCTTAATGGTAAAAACATGGCTATCTCTACGGATGATTTCAGCCAAAAGCGTCACCCGCGTACAGCGGTAGGTAAACTGGCCGATGGCTCTACAATGCTACTGGTGGTTGATGGCCGCTTTGAAGAATCGGCAGGGATGAGCCTGATAGAATTACAGCAAACCATGCGCTGGCTGGGTTGCGTTACGGCACTTAATCTTGATGGCGGCGGATCATCGGCTATGTACATCAAAGGCCAACCGGAACATGGCATAGTAAATTACCCATCAGACAATAAGAAGTTTGACCACGCGGGCGAACGAGAGGTAGCCAATACCGTATTAATAGTGCCTGTCCATTAGTATTTTACGCCCCGGCAAACTATTAATTAGCACTTATTTAGTGTTTATCAGCCACCCAATCATCCGTACGGAACAAAGAAGCCGGTAAGCCTTCCTTGTTATACAAGTTTGCACCATCAGGGTTATCAGCCCAGGCATAGCGAACGGCAACAGGGTTGGCAATATCGTCGTTCCAAACGGTAACGGTATTCCCGTTGATAACAGCCTTAGCCCAAACAAATTTTTTATCGGCGCCGGCGATGCTGAAGTATTTCAATTCGCCGCCTTTGCTTACCAATCCGCTGCCAACGTTTTTAAAAGCAATGATGATCTTGTTACCATTCTTCGTCATCGATTGGTAGGTAGGGCCGGAATAAACCACCTGCTGATCGCCGTAAGCCACTTTTTGGGCGGCAAGTGCCAGGCGTTTGCCCACATCCAGTTTGTTAAGCGGATGTACATCATTCCACTCGCCAATGTCACTGATGACGGCCATGCCTGTATTGGGCACAGCAAGCGTAAATAATTGGGCTTCGCGCAAGGCCGCCCAGTTACTTTCCGATGGCTCTGTTTTAGTTTCGTAATAATTAGCCAATTGCACATACACGAACGGAAAATCGCCTTGCTGCCAATGCTGACGCCAATCGGCTATCATGGCCGGGAACAGTTTGCGGTATTCCGGCGCTCTTGACGCATTGGCTTCACCCTGGTACCAGGCCACGCCTTTAATGGTATAGGGAAGCAATGGATGGATCATCCCGTTAAACAGGCATAGCGGCTGATAAGGAAAGGTGGTTGTACCCGGTAAAGGTTCTACAGCCTTGCCAATTTTATACTGCCACGTCCCATCCAAACCGAAACGCTGCCCATCCGCAAACAACTCGTAGGGTTTATCTTTAACAAAGCCACCTTGTGGCCCATGAGTAATTAACCTAATGGTAATGATGTTTTTGCCGGGTTTCAGTAAATCATCGGGCAGCAGATAATTACGTTGCAGGTACCTATTGGAGGTTGCCCCTACTTTAACACCGTTTACATAAGTTGAATCCTCATCAACCAGGTTACCTAATACCAATTTGGCATTTTTACCGATGATCGCAGCCGGGAGATCGATCTCTTTACGGAACCAAACCACGCCGGGGACATTTTTCATACCCCGGTCTTCCCAATATGCCGGCATTTGCATGGCAGGCCAGTCTGTCGCGGCATAGCTATTACTGAACCACGGCTGGCTTCTGTTCGATAATCCCTCATCCTGCAACAACTGGTCGTACCATGTTTTCTTCGTGATCTTATCCCGGTTTTTTATATCGTTGACAAAAGCGGTGTCCTGCAATTTTTTTGCACGATCATAGTGTTTAGGAAAAGCCTTTAAAGCTTCTTCGCTCATCCAGGCCTCGGCAGGGGTACCACCCCAACTCGACAGGATGAGGCCGATAGGCACTTTATATTTGGCGTAAAGTTCGCGCGCGAAGAAATAGCCTACGGCGGTAAACTGCAGCACATTTTGCGGGGTAGCCTGCTTCCATCCCGCCGACTTTGTATCATCCAGCTCAGTTGAAAAATTATAGGCCTGGTTAACCATAAATTGACGGATGGCCGGGTTATCTGACTGCGCGATCACGGCCGCATATTTATCCTTTGCCCGCTGCATAATAAACTCCATGTTAGATTGGCCGGAGCATACCCATACATCGCCTATTAAAATATTTTTAATGGTGATATGATTGCTGGCCGCGATATCCATTTGGTAAGGCCCTCCGGCGGACATCGCCTTTAAATCGGCCGACCATTTACCCTGCTGATCGGTAACTGCATTTAGCCGCTGCTAGCCGATACTGATAGCCACCTTTTCGCCGGGCGAAGCCCAGCCCCAGATGTGGACCGGCTTATCGCGCTGCAACACCATGCCATCGCTAATTAGCCTTGGCAGTTTAACCTGCGCGAATGTATTTAGCCCACCGAAGCAGGTGAATAGCAACAACAATGCCTTTAAAATTCTCATCTGTTTAATTTTTAATTATCGCGTTTTTCAAACAACATCAGTCCGTTAAAACAAGCGCCTGCATCTGTACCAAACAAACCCACCTGCGATGGGGGCCACGTACCGTCAATATCCGCAATTAACCCGTTATCTAAAAATAGCAGCAATTTATCTTTAAGCTTTACCGCCCGCAGATTATAGTCCGATGTTCCATCTTCATCCGTATAGATCTTATACACTGCCGGCATCCGCGTATTAAAGCCCGAACTTCTGATGCGCAATGCATCTGCTGTTATAAGCGGGAATTTGATCTGGTCTACGGCTTGTATCCCGGTTGGTATTTTCTCAAAGTTTAATGGCCGCCACTCGTCATGATGATGATACTCCACTTTTAACGAATCGAACAGGTTGATGGTTAAAAGCTGCTTATTATCGACCGGGAATTTTACAATTTCGATATTGCTGATACTGGTGTTTGCCTTTAAGGTATAAACCTTATTACTGTGGTCGCTATAACGCTGATCGGGATAGCGAACCATCTTTCGCTTTAAAAGAATTGTTTTTCCAGGGATAGCTGCGCCGTTTAATTTTCCCGAGACAATAAGTGAGTTATGCTGAAAATCGATAGCGGCCTTTACGTAATTATTTTCATCAGTGTATACCGGAAAAATGCCTGCCGTGCCTGCACCGTTACTGTAAATCTGGGTTGCAAATTCGTAACTATTTAACAAATCGCCTTTATAAACAGTGCTCTCACCCTGAGTTTTATTAATGGTGATTCCTTTTTCTGTCACTCCCCATTCCCCGGTGGCTTGTTTTCTATTAACCGCATTCCCCCAGCCAGTGATGCCGGCATTGTACTCATCCCAGCCCGGGGTGTATATCGCGCCATCGAATGTGGCGGTAGTAGCTTGTGTAAAGATGCCCGGCAAACCCGGTTCATCAAACAATGTTATAATTTGATGCTTACCTGGGGCCGGCTGATCGTCGATTTGAAATTCGACCGTATTGCCATTTTTGTAAACCGATAGGCTGTGGTATACATTAAAGTTGAATACCGGTGAAAGCTTGTTTATCACGATGATTTCCTTACCATCCCGCACTAAACGCGAGTACCACGCACCTTTAGCCTGATCGATGCCGATCTCTAAAAAATTCAATGCATCAGTATAATAGGCAATAATGCCCGCGTTAGCTGTTTTTAAGGTGGTGGGATTTACACCTATCTTAAATAGATAATTGCTGGATGCACGACTTTTGATTAATGCCAGGCTTTTGCCTGTGTTGCCTTCCTGCATCAATTCACCATTACGCACCCGCCATTTGCCCGATTGAAGCGACCATCTGTCTTTGATGTTCTCATCTTCAAAACTATCCCCAAAAATTGGCAGAGCAGGATCGGGGTGATAGCCAGTTGTTTTATTACTGGTAGGGCCATCCACCGTAAGTTCATGATCGTTAAAAAGTACCCGGTTGATGAACTGCCCTTTTTTGCCACCGTTTTTTATGGCGAAATAAACCAGCCACCATTCAAAACCGTTTGGGCCTTTCAGCAGGTTCGGCTGACCGGGATTATATAGGATATCATCGCCGGGGCTGGCTAAATTTTCGATCAGGTCTACATCAATATTAGCGCCGCGTTCAGCCTTTTCACCGTGGATGACCAGTACGTGCTCACCCGTTTTCAACTCGTTAACCAATTGCGGCAGCAGGTTAACAGTAGTGTAATTGGCCGCTACGCCATTGTAGATCAACTGCCCATCCATAAAAACTTCAGTCGGCCCGGTGTGATTGACCATTAGCTGCAATTGGCCTGATAATGCCCATGGTATTTTAAAATGCTTCCGTACCCAAATATCGTTTGTGCGCCACATGGTTTGCGGATTGATACGGGTACTACCTTTTAACACCTGGTTGCCGAAGCCCTTGTCGCCTTTTTTCCATTCAGTGTCTGTAAAAGCAGGTGTGTTCCAGCTTTCGCCAGGTTGGTTGAAAGTGTATTTCCAGTTAGTAAAACCATCTAACGATGAACTGAACACCCGCCGCTGTTTGGATGGGTCATCGGTTAAATTTTGCTGCACTACCGGGTGCGGGTATTTATTGGCGCTGTTAAAACCTAATGGCTCATCTGCTTCGGCAACGCCTAAGGCATAATTACCATAAGTGTTGCCAGTATGGTTGGCATTGTACATGAGGTAGTATCTTGAGCGGTATTTAATCACCTCCGGGCCTTCGGTTACGCTGTTGTCCATACGCTCCCAGGTTAGGGGCAGCGAGTTAAACAATAATTTAGGCGATCCCCGGTGTGTCCATGGATCCCTCATCTGTTGGCCCCAAATGGTGTTGCCATCGGTAAATTTAACGGTGTAAAAATAAAGCGAGCTATCACTGTCCACCAGCAGATGCGGGTCTATCCGCTCATCAAACCAGTTCTTTTTATCAGGTTCGATGTATGGCCCCATAATATTATCAGCAACGGCATGACCAATCTGCACGGTGGTATTTTGTCCACCCCAATAATTAACCGACCAATAAAAGTGAAACCTCCCGTTGATATACCGGATATCTGCCGCGTGGATCTGATTATCGCCAAATGGCTTGCCTTTCGTCCAATCGTTAGCCATGGTGAACACATGCTCCGGCCCTTTCCAGTGCACCAGATCATCCGAGATATAAAAGCCACCATTGGTATTTACGCCGGCCAAATAGTACTTGCCGTTAAAATTAATGACACCAACATCTGGCACATTATCAATCACCGGGTTGTTTTGGGCAAATAAAGCGTTAGCGGTAAACAGTAGGATATTAATTAAAGCAGTTAAACGTATTGTATTTAGAAAAGTCATTATCAATTTTTTTGAATGCACCACGTCAATCTGTTAGTCGTTAGACATGTCTGCCGGTTGCTTATTAGCTTCGGCTTTTACTGGCTTGGGCAATACATTGTGGCTGTTGGCCCATTCCTGCCAGGCCTTAGTTAAATTTTCCGCAATATCGGGGTGTTCGGTTATCAGATCATGCATTTCTGAGCGGTCTTCCTTTAAGTTATAAAGTTCCCACGGGGCATTGTTCAGGGCAAGCAGCTTCCAATCGCCGTGTATCACCGCCCGCCGGCCAATGTGTTCAAAAAACAGGTAATCGTGGCCTTGTCTTTTTTTGCCTTTAAGGATAGGGACCAAACTTATGCCGGATGTTGGGGTGATTTTTCTGCCCTCAAATTCAGTAGGGTAAGTAGTTCCGGCCAGTTCGGCAAAGGTGGCCATAAAGTCCATCACATGGCCCATTTGCGTGGTTACGCTGCCCTTGGGCGTTTTAAGGCCAGCTGGCCAGTAGGCGATCATGGGGGTGCAGATACCACCTTCAAAAGGTTCTGTTTTCCAATATCTAAAGGGCACGTTAGCCACATTGCTCCACATTTCATCGGCCGAGGCAAAGGTTGTTTCGGGGCCCGCGTTCACATCTTTATTGGCAGGGTAAATGATCTTCTGACCAGTCCGTGTTTCACCGGGACGGTCGTTTCCGGGCAGATATTTTTGCGCATCGTCCGAACTGGCGCCGTTATCACTTAAAAAGATAATGAGGGTATTATCCAGTTGACCGGTCTCCTTTAATGTTTTGATGATACGGCCTATGCCCTGGTCCATCCGGTCTATCATTGCGGCGCGTACGGCCATGGTATGCGCATCCCAGTCTTTGGTTGGGTTATCCTCCCATTTGCGATTGGGCTTCCAGCGTTTAGATAAGATGTTTTTATCGGCAGGGAACACCCCTTCGGCTATCAGTTTTTTATATCTCGCTTCGCGGATGGCATCCCAGCCGGCTTTGTAGGTATCCTCGTACTTTTTAATATCCTCGGGAAGGGCATGCAGCGGCCAATGTGGTGCCGTATTGGCCACATACAGAAAAAACGGTTTCCCGGTTTTGCTAAACTGTTTAATATATGCCGACGCGGTATCGTTAATGGCATCGGTATAGTAAAAATCCTTAGGCACGGTTTTAACCGGTTCGGTACCATTCACTAAACTAAACGGATCGAAGTAATCGTTTACCCCCCAGATGGTGCCATAATATTTTTCGAAGCCCCGGTTCACCGGGTATTGCTCAACCGGCGAAAAGAATGGCTTATAACTTTGATGGTTCAGCCATTTCAGGTGCTCATCCTTTTGCCCTAAAAAAGTGTTTGAAACATGCCACTTACCTACCATGCCGGTTTGATAGCCTGCTTTTTTTAATACCTCGGCAATGGTTACGGTGTTTTCGGTAAGATAACCACGGTAACCGGGCTGTTTTTGATCGAAGGTCATATCGCCGATACCGGCCTGGTGGCTGTATAAACCCGTCAGCAAGGATGCCCGTGTAGGGCAGCAGCGCGAAGTATTGTAAAATTGGGAGAAGCGTAAGCCATTCTTCGCCAGGTTATCGATATTGGGGGTCTTTATTTCCCCGCCATAGCAGCCAATATCCGAATATCCCATATCATCGGCCATAATTAAAACGATGTTGGGGCGCCGGTTCTCCTTGTTTTGTGCCGATGCGTTGAAAGCCAGGGTAACTATCGATAGGGCAACGCATCCTTTTTTTAAAGTACTCAACTTTAGCATATGGGTATGTTTTATAGGTAGATCAAATATCATTTAAAAACCCCGGGGAACCCGGTGCGCCGCAAGAACACACCGGGCCTATACCAATTTTAACAATAAACCATTTCCGCAGGCGGAAAATTTTGCTAACCCCGGGGCCTTTGTTATATTTTAATAGCCGGGGTTTTGCGTCAGCACGGCATCCTTATTACGCTCGATCTCTGCCGACGGGATGGGCCACAGGTTATAGGTTTGCAACATTTCGCCAGCGTAATATGGATTGCATTTCTTCACGCGGTCGTATATCAAGCCTAAACGCATCAGGGTTACCCGGCGCTTTTCTTCAATACCCAGTTCGCGCATACGCTCATCAAGTATGTAATCGATGTTCACGTTTGCAGGTAATACTGCCGATGCTTTTGCACGTGCCCTAACCACGTTGATATCGGCAGCAGCTTTGGTAAGGTCGCCCGAACCCAGGTAGGCTTCAGCACGCAACAGGTAAGTCTCGGCTAAACGGAACATATATTGATCCAGGTAGGTATCGCCGGCATTCGCACTTAATGTACCGGTTGTTGCATTTAGGTATAATGCAGCCGGGTGTTGTAATGTTGTGGCTTTTGACTGATATGGGAAAAACTGCCTGCTGGGCGATGTATATCCAGTTGGCGGCGCTTCGGTATTCAGTATCTTGCCGTACTGACTTGAAGCAGGGTTATTAATAACGGTTTGCCGTATAAAGTTCATGTTCGAGTTGCGGATATCGTTACTAAAATCGCTGGCCCAAATGGTGTTGGTGAAATATTTGGTAGTTGGCCCCCAGCCAATCCCCCTGCCACCGGTACCGGTGCTGAGGCCGTTGGTACCGGCATCTGACGGGAAAAGCATTAAGGCTACACCGCCCGATGAAATACCAAAGCCGGGCACACATTGCCTTTCCAGCATATAACCGTTGGTTCGGGATGTTGATACGTTGGCACCGCCAAGTACGTCGGTCTCGAACTGGATCACCCAAATCGCCTCTTTATTACCGGCGCCCCTGTTCTGGTTCTTCTCGCGGAACAGGTCCCAATAAACATCGCCACCGGCCTGGGTTGAACGCGAACCGAAACGGGTGGTCATTAACGCCATATTAGGATCGCTTATAACGGTAGACGCAGCGGTTATCGCATCCTGGAATTTTCCGGCGGCTATATCTACCTCCGAAAGCAGGTGATAGGCGGCTAAATTGCTGATCCGGCCATCGGCTACCTTATTAATGGGTTGCAATTTTTGCGCGGCAGTGGTTAAATCGGTAATGCATTGTGCTAAAACTGCGTCGCGCGTTGCCCTTACCAGGTCGGTACGCGGCGCATCTACTGCCACGGTGATCAGCGGTACGCCACCATACATGTAAGCCAGGGTACGGTAGGCAAAAGCACGGAAAAATAAGGCCTGTCCAACTATCTCATCACGCTGCGCATCCGTTAATGTGGCCGTTGCTGCATAGGTGATGGCGATATTGGCTTCGGATACAATTTTAAAAAGGCTTTGATAGTGCACCAGCGGTATCGCACTGGTAACACCATAAGCGCCAACCATGTTGGTGTGCCTGTCTATGGCCGCCTGTCCGTCAAAAATCAGGTCGGTACCATAAATGTAATCGAAGGGTTTTACCTCATCGCTGCTATAAACTCGCTGCGTATCAGTCCATAAATATTGGTAACGGTAGCGTTTAGGCCGGCGTAGTTGGTATAAGCATTTGTTGAACTGAGGAACGCGGTAGGTTTCTCGTCCAGGAAATCTTTTTTACAGCTGGTAAAAAATGTCGTTAAGATCAGTATTAAAGATAACTTTTTCATTGTCAATTAATTTAAAATGAGACATTTAAACCAAAGGAAGCGCCCTTTAACACAGGCCTGCCATCAGGGATCAGCGCCTGGTTGGTTTCAGGGTCCCAGCCTTTCCATTTTGTCCAGGTAGCCAGGTTTTTACCACTGGCAAACACACTCAGGTTTTGCAGGTGTAATTTATCAGTCAGCTTTTTAGGAACCCGGTAACTTAAAGTCACATCCTGTAAGCGTACAAAACTCCTGTCCGAATAAATAGTCGGGGCTATTGCCGGTGCGGTTACAGAAAAAGGTTGTGTCCCGCCAGGGTTATTAGGCTGCCAGTAGTTCAGCGCGCTTAAGTAATTCCATCTAACTGTGTTATCATTTAAAACAAGTGGTACCGAACTTGCGCCCAAGTAACCGTTTTTACCACCCTGTATGGAGTTAAGGAAAAAGGTTAAGGTAAAATTGCTGTAACGCAAAGTGTTCAGCAAACTAACGCGGTACGCAGGCTCGGTGCGGCCAAGCACCACGCGGTCGTCGGTCGGGGTAATCAGGTTATCTCCATTCTGGTCGACTATGCGATAGTTCCCCGGAAAATATCCCGTACGGATATCCTTATCAGCAAGCTGGTATATCCCAGCTGTTTGATAACCATAAACCGTACCGATGGAGCGGTTGATAAATAGGTTGCTGGCAATAAGGTCGTCTTCCACACCATCGTGGTTATTATCCTGCCCCAGCAGCGATAATATTTTATTAGAGTTAGTGGAGAAGTTTACGGTACTTGTCCAGTCAAAATCCTTGCTGCTGATATTCTTACTGGTCAATGAAATTTCTAACCCGCGGTTTTGAAGTTTGCCAATGTTAGTGGCGATGATACTGTAGCCCGTAGCATAAGGGATGGCCACATTGTACAGCAGATCGGTTGTAATATTATCATACATATCTACACTACCGGTTAAGCGGGAGTGCAGCACTTCAAAATCGATACCCAAGCTTTTGCCGGTTGTTTTCTCCCAGCGCAGGTTGGAGTTACCGATGGCGGTTTGCTGCTGGCCAAAAGCCGGTGTGCTTACATCGCCAAATACATAGGCCGCGCTTGATGATACGGTTGACAGCGAGGCATACCGGTTGGTTTGGTTACCGCTTATGCCATAACCGCCACGTAATTTAAGGTAGTTAAGCCATGGTAATTTCAAAAACTTTTCGTTGGTAACTATCCAGCCGGCCGATAGCGAAGGGAAAATGCCCCATTTGTTATTTTGGGCAAAACCCGAAAAGCCATCACGGCGTACCGTACCGGTCAATAAGTATTTATTATCGTACTTGTAGTTTACGCGCCCCATTTGGTAAGCCAAAGCTTCTTTATAGGCGCTTGATGATACCAGCTGAATAGCGCCCTGCTGTATACCATCATAACCTAAAGTTAGCTGCGTAAACTGGCGGGCATCGGCATTGGTGTTTTGGTTTTTACGCTCGATTGAACCGTATAGCAAAGTGGTCTCTATGCTATGCTTGCCAAAATCGCGCTGATAGGTCAGGATGTTATCGAGTGTATAATCGTTGTAAAAGGTATTGTTTTTGTAAGCTTCGCCAAGCCCGTTCTGCGCGTATTTACTTGAACGGTACTGTTTAGTATCGCGGTAGTTATTACCGTAGTTGATGCGGTATGACAGCCCCTTCATAAAGGGAAATTTGATATCGGTATAAAAATTGGCGAAGAAGTAATCGTTCCGTTCTATATCATCAACATATTGCGACAGGAAGGGGTTAAGGCCAACGGTGTTATCCGGGTTTTGCAGCAAGTCGCCACTGGCATTAAAAGGGACAACAAACGGAGAAAAGCGAATGATATCTGCCAGCGTAGGTTCTGCCCCATCTTTATTAACAAATGTGGCGAATGATTGCACACCTGCTGTCCACCACGGAGCTATCTTGGTTTCCAGGTTCACACGCACACTTTGCCTTTTGAAAAGGTCGTTGACAATAAAGCCTTGCTGATTAGTGTTATTGTACGACATCAGGTAGTTGATCTGATCCGTCCCGCCCGAAATACTTACCTTATTATCGTACATATGCCCCAGGTGGGTAGAATTACCCCACCAATCGTAGCTGTTTCCGGCGGCGGCGTTAGCTCTTGATGCCGCATCAAGATGAAGATTAAGGTTGAAAGTAGGGTCGGGCGTGGTATAATCGGGCGCCAAATAAGCCTGCTGATAGTAAAGCATCCGCACATGCTCCTGATATGCATCAGGATCAAGTGGTTTCAGATTTTGGGTTGGCGTTTGCGTAGCGTACGAGCTGGAGGCAGTTACACGGGTTTTCCCTTGCTTACCTTTTTTGGTAGTAATTAAAATTACCCCGTTAGCAGCCTGCGCCCCGTAAACAGCGGTAGCGCTGGCATCCTTCAACACATCTATCGTGGCAATATCATCAGGGTTGATAGATTGCAGGTCGCCATTATACTGGATCCCGTCCAGGATGATCAGCACCGTAGTATTACCATTTAGGGTAGATGCACCACGCACTTGTATCGCCGGGGTTTGGCCGGCTACGTTTACCTGGCCAATGTTTAGGCCCACTACCGTACCCTGCAGCATTTGTACAAAGTTGGCATCAGGCGCATCGTGAAACGCCTCAAGGTTGGCCCGGGCTACAGAACCTGTCAGAAATTGCTTCTTCTGCGTACCGTAACCCACTACTACCACCTCGTTCAGGTTGCTTGCGGTAGGTTTTAAGGATATGTTGATGGTTTTTAACGATCCGGCAGCCCGCTCCTGTGGCTCGTAACCCACAAAGGTAAACACCAGCACCTCCTGCGGATTGTTTATGGCGATGCTGTAAACGCCGGCAAGGTTAGTGCTGGTCATCCGAGTGGTGTTTTTTACCTTGACGGTAACGCCGGGCAAGGTTTCGCCGGTCTGCTCATCAACAATTTTACCGGTGATGGTTACCGGGGCCTTTGCTGTTTGGGCCAGCACATGCTCCGTAAAGCTTATGGCAATCAACAGCAAAACCGCCGTTGCCATCATTTTTACAAGTAAAGGTTTATATCTCATAATTTTTGGTTGGTTATAATTTGGTTATTGTGGTTTAATAAATGGATTGCTCGTTTCTTGCCATACGCGTTTATTTAGGGTTGCTCTTCTTTTTTTAAATTATTCGGGCATTAAGTACGGACCCTCGCTGTTCCAGCCGATTTTTACGTTCGACAGGTACCAGGATTTGCCATGATTGTTATTCCCCTGGAAGAAAAGGTAGGTCTGCCCGTCGTCATCTTCGAATATGCCTGGGTGCCCCGATTCGCTATAGTTCCAGCTGCCGGGCTTACCATTTGCCAAAAAGGGTTTATCAGATACACGGCGCCAGTGAATGCCGTCGGCACTTTCGGCTACGCCAATTTGCTGGGGCATGTTGTTGTAACTGCCGGCATAAAACATATACAGCTTGTTATTGCGCTTAATAATGCTGGCGCCCTCTATGCATTTGCCCTCCCAGGGCAGTTGCGGTGCCAGTATGGCATCATCGGTGGCCTGCTTCCACTCGCCGCGACTAAAATTGGTGTTATTTGACGCCGTAGCTACGCCTTGCTTCTGGATCTCGCCGGCTTTATCGCGCGTTGCAAAAAACAGGAAGTATTGATTATTGTAATGATATACCTCGGCATCGATGGCCCGGCCGTTGGTCCACTCGCCTTTGGGAGAAAAAACAGGGTTGGTAGCGTCGCGGGTAAAATTAATGCCATCGGCAGACCATGCATGGCAGATGGCATCCTTAGGGCCATTGCCATAGGTTTGGTAAAACAGGTGGATCTTCCCGCCCCTTACCGTAGCGCCCGGGGCGCAGAGCCCATGCTGTTCATAAGCGGCATCGGGTTTTATTTCGGCAACCTTTTTCCAATGGTACAGGTCGCGGCTTTGCGCTATGCCAATGTTCCAACCCTGCATACCGTCGGCCGTGTTTTGAAAGGCTTGTTTTGAATAATACATCCAGTACCATCCCTTAAACTTCACCACAACCGGGTCCTTGGCTATTTTAATACCAGTGGACGAGGTGTCGGTATAATACATCTTCGGTTTTTCCTGCGCCAAAAGGCAGAACGGGATACAGCAGAAAAGAATGAGCCAGGTAAATTTGGTCATCATAAGTAATAAATAGGTTTTTTAATTGGTTGTTAGCCGGCGGTGCCTGGTCGGCAATGCATCCGGTAAGTCAAAATTGGGCAGGAATCGGGTCTTACTGGTTGGCACAAGCGTTCAATTTGTTTGCGCAATCGTTCAATTGTGATGTTACCTGCTTAGCCGTATGGGTGCGGCAGATGTGCACAATCGTTCAATTTGTTTGCACCAGCGTTCAAATCCATAGCTGCGGCTTTCGTAGCAGCGTTTAATATTTATATTCGTACTGCCACATTACCAATTGCACTAAAACCATTGAAGCGAATTACCATCTTCCTTTTCCTGCTCAGCCTCGCGCCGGTATTTTCCATCGCGCAGCCTTACTATTTCAGGCATTACCAGGTAGAGGACGGCTTGCCCTATAACAGCGTGTTATGCAGCCTGCAGGATAAGCAGGGCTTTATGTGGTTTGGCACCCGCGATGGCTTGTGCCGCTTTGATGGGTATCTTTTTAAATCGTACAAATACACGCCAGGCAATAAGTTTAGCCTGGGCAACAATTATGTATACAACCTAACGCAGGACGATCCCTATAAGCTTTGGATCGGCACCAAAAACGGGCTTTACCGCTTTGATATGAAGCTGGAGCGGTTTGAACTGGAAACACGCACCGCCGGCAAAATTATTGATGGTATTGTGATAGACGAAAAGCATAACGTTTGGTTCATCGCTTCGGGTAAGCTATACTGCATTACGCACGACGGGCATTTCCAGACCATAGAAATAGCCAACGCGCAACGATTGACTGCAATTGCCCGCGGCTCGGTTAACGAATTATGGCTGGCTACCGAATCGGGTTATGTGGTGCGCTTCGCATCCGATACCTGGTCGTTTAAATACTACGATGTATTTGCAAACACACCCGCTATAACGGCCCGTCGTATCGAAAAAATATGGAAGGACGGTGCGGGTCATTTGTACATCGGCACCTCCAATCATGGGGTTAAGCTGCTTAATATTGCCGATATTACCTATAAGGACATCCTCACTTTTGACGAAGACCATACCGAGATCATGGCGCGCGCCTTTTGCCCGGATGGGAATGGCCATATCTGGATCGGTACCGAATCGGGCATTTATATTTATGATACCACGACAGGATCGATACGAAACCTGCGCAAAAACTTTTACGACCCCTACAGCCTAAGCGACAATGCCGTTTATACCATTACTAAGGATAGCGAGAAGGGGATGTGGATCAGCACCTACTTCGGCGGGGTGAATTACTATTCGGCAACGGGCGCGCAGTTTGAAAAATTCTTCCCCAAGGACACACCGGGATCGCTGCATGGCAACCTGGTGCGCGAGTTTTGCCAGGATACCAACGGCTACTTATGGGTAGGTACAGAAGATGCCGGCCTGAACCGACTTAATTTGCGTGATAACACCTTTACGCACGTAGGCTTTACCGGGAAGCCCGGCAGTATCTCCTACAATAACATCCATGGCTTGCTGAGTGTGGGTAAGGAACTATGGGTGGGCACCTATCAGCATGGACTGGATATCCTGGATATAAATAGTTTAAAGGTGATCCGCCATTATGGCTTTGGCCCGGGGGAGCACGACCTGAAGACCAACTTTGTTAACGTGCTTTTTAAAACCCGGTCGGGGCAGATCTATCTCGGTACGCAGCTTGGCCTTTACCGCTACAATCAAACCGGCGATAACTTTACACACGTTAATGAATTGGGCGTATGTTACGTATCCAGCATTATCGAAGATCATTCGGGTAAAATATGGGTGGGCACCTTTGGCAACGGGGTTTATACCCTATCGCCCCAAAATGAATACTGGACGCATTTTGAGCATCAGCCCGACGTACAGGGCACCCTGACCAGCAACGTTGTTACCGACGTTTACGAGGACAGCAGCCAACGCATATGGCTTTGCACCGAAAACGGCGGCTTATGCCAGTACAATATAAAGCAAGCAGGCTTTACCAAGTATAAGCTGCCGGCCGAGTTTAACGATAAGTACCTTTTTAATGTAATAGAAGACAATAAGCGGCGCTTATGGGTAACCAGTTCGGGCGGGTTGATCTGTATGGAACCGGCACAGGGCAATGTACACGCGTTTACCAAGGGCGATGGGTTACTGAATGACCAGTTTAACTACCGTTCGGCTTTTAAAGATTCGCAGGGGCGGCTGTATTTTGGCTCATCTAAGGGATTTATACGCCATTGGCAGCAGGCTCCGGTAAATGCGCAAACGCGCGCGCAGCTATACATCACCGGGCTTCAGGCTGATCATCAAACAACCGATGACACGGACGATGGACAGATACAATTGCCCTATGCCGGCCATGTAACGCTTGGTCCCGGCAAAACAACCTTTAGTATAGATTTCTCTGCTTTGAGTTACGCCTCACCCGGTACAGCTATTTACAGCTATAAAATAGATGGGCTGGATAAAAACTGGATCACCCTGCCAGCTAACCGGCGCGTATATTATACCCAGGTAGCCCCGGGCGATTATGTTTTTAAAGTGCGTGCATCTGTTGGCGATAACGGTGTGCAGACACCGGTGCGTACGCTAAAGATCAGCATTACCCCGCCATTTTATGCAGGATTGCCGGCCACCATTTTTTATATGATACTGGTTTGCGTGGCCATATACTTTGTGTATAAACTACTGCATGATAGGTCAGAAGAAAAGAACCGCCGCAAAATTGCCTACCTGGAAACCCAAAAGGAACGGGAGATCTACCAGGCCAAGATAGATTTCTTTACCCATGTAACACACGAGATCCGTACGCCGCTATCGCTCATTAAAGCCCCGCTTGAAAAAGTAATGCAGGCCGACGATATCGGCACCGCTAAAAACGACCTGATGCTGGTTAACCGTAATACCGACCGCCTGCTGGATCTGGTTGATCAGTTGCTCTCGTTCAGGCGCACGGAGATAGATGGTTACAGTTTGAATTTTAACCGTACCAATATATCGGCACTACTGATCAACCTTTGCGCGCTTTTCCGTGAGCAGGCCCAACAGGCCAAACTCGATCTGCAAATAGATGTAACCGATAGCCAATTGATTGCCTATATCGATCACGATGCATTCAATAAAATATTGAGCAACCTGTTGAGCAATGCCATCAAATATGCCGATAGCAGGATGATCGTTCGTTTACTGAAGGAGAACGAAGATGAGTTTTGCATCATTGTGAAGAATGATGGACCAGTTCTATCGCCGGATACCGCACGAAAGATATTTGAACCCTTCGTCCGGGGAGAACAGCACAGTCATAAGCCGGGTACCGGGATTGGCCTGCCACTGGCCAAGGCGCTGGTAGATCTTCACCAGGGTAAGTTGGAGTATTTGGCCGAACAGGATCAGCTTAACACTTTTAAACTCGTTATTCCACTACACCAGGCTGTGGAAATGAATATCGGGCCTGATAATTCAGGCGAAACAAGTACGGCCACAGCGCCTGAAATTGAGACTGAACCGACCAAACCCGTGGTACTGATCGTAGAGGATCAACCCGATTTTCGTGAATTTATACAAAGCCTTCTGTCGGAAGCCTACTCGGTACTAACGGCTGGCGATGCCGCGCATGCAAAGGAAATATTGATAAAGCATTCGGTACAATTGATCATAAGCGATGTGATGATGCCTGGTATTGATGGGTTTGAATTTTGCAGGCAGCTGAAAAGCGATATCAATTTCAGCCATATCCCGTTCATCCTCTTAACAGCTAAAAACAACTTCGCCAGCAAAATAGAGGGCTTGGATTGCGGATCGGACGCGTTTATTGAAAAACCCTTTTCACCAAGGCATTTAAAAATGCAGATCGTTAACCTGCTGAAGAACCGGGACATTGTAAAGGAACATTATGCGCATTCGCCAGTGGCCAATTTGAAAACAATGGCGCACTCCAAAGCCGATAGCGAGTTTTTGCATAAGCTGGATACACTGATCAAAGTGAACCTCACAAAGCAGGATTTTGATGTGGAAGAACTTGCTGAGCAAATGAATTTAAGCCGGCCTACCCTATACCGCAAGGTAAAAGCCATTACCGATCTGTCGCCCGCCGAACTGGTAACGGTAACCCGGTTAAAACAAGCAGCTGAAATGTTGACTACCGGCGATTACAAAATTTACGAGATAGCAGAAGAGGTTGGCTTTACCTCAAGCGCCGTGCTAAGCCGGGCGTTTCAAAAACAGTTTGGCGTATCGCCATCGGTTTATATTTCAAAAACTTTAAAATCTTAGTTTTGCAGCAAGCAACAATACCAATTTCATCACATAGCGCATGCAAAAACAGGTGGACACGCCCCGCTTATTTCACATCAGCGAAGAGCCGGGTATATATATGGGCAGATCGGCCATTATTATAATCGATTACCTTCGTACATTCGTTAACTTTAAAAACTGGGAATTGCTGCAATCATGGCATGGCATCTACCCCAAAATGACCAACGGTGAAACTGAACTTATTATGAACATTGAACCTGGCGTAACCGTAATAAACGGCGTAGGCGGCAACGGCATGACCTTATCCTTTGGTCTGTGCAAACAACTGATGCCCGGTAATTTTGACAAAAACTAAAATGGACAACCGCAGAGATTTTTTAAAAAAAGCAGCATTATTAGCCGGCGCGGCAAGTTTGCCAGGCCTGATCCCCGAATCGATACAAAAGGCGATGGCGATAAACGCCGCGCCGGGCAGCACCTACCTGGATGCTGAACACATTGTGATATTGATGCAGGAAAACCGCTCGTTCGACCATTGCTATGGCAGCCTGAAGGGTGTACGCGGTTTTAACGATCCAAAGGCTATCGACCTGCCTAATAAAAATAAGGTTTGGCTGCAAAGCAATGCCGCGGGTAAAACCTATACGCCCTTCCGATTGGATATTAAGGGTACCAAGGCTACCTGGATGCATTCGCTGCCGCACTCGTGGCAAAACCAGGTTGATGCCCGCAATGATGGCCGTTACGATCAATGGCTAAACGTGAAGCGTAGCGGCACAAAAGCCTATGCCGATATGCCTTTAACAATGGGCTACCACACCCGCGAGGATATCCCATTCTATTATGCCCTTGCAGATGCCTTTACCGTGTGCGATCAAAACTTCTGCTCGTCGCTTACCGGCACCAACCCTAACCGATTACACTTTTGGACGGGAACCATCCGAGCCGAACAAAACGAAAACTCGAGGGCACATGTGTGGAACGACGACATGGATTACGGCACACTGAACTGGACCACCTTCCCTGAGCGCCTGGAAGAACGCGGCGTATCGTGGAAATGCTATCAGAATGAAGTAGCCATTGATACAGGCTTTAAAGGCGAGGAAGATGCCTGGCTTTCCAATTTCCAGGATAACCCGCTGGAGTTTTTCGGGCAGTATCATATCCATTTGTATGATTTGCATGTGCGTGCCTTAGAGAAAGGCGCTGCCGACTTAAAAGAGAGCATCCCTCAACTGCAAAAACAAATGGCCGATCTGCCGGCGGGTGATGCGAAAACCCAAGAACTGAAGGCTAAACTGGCTAAAATGCAGGCCGAGGCCACATCGGTTAACACACAGTTGGAAAACATCCGCAAAAAACCTTTTGACAGTTTAACCGAACAACAAAAAAGCCTGCACCGCAAAGCTTTCGATACCAATCGTAACGCGCCCGATCACCGTGAACTGGTTGACCTTGAATACGATGATAACGGCACCAAACGCATGCTAAAAATCCCTAAGGGCGATGTGCTGCACCAGTTCCGTGCCGATGTGGATAGTGGTAAATTACCTACGGTATCGTGGATATCCGCACCCGAAAACTTTTCCGATCACCCCACCTCGGCATGGTTCGGGGCCTGGTATGTATCTGAAGTGATCGATATCCTGACCAAAAATCCCGAGGTTTGGAAAAAGACCATCTTCATTTTAGCCTACGATGAGAATGACGGTTATTTCGATCATGTCCCTCCCTTTGTTGCGCCGCACTCGCACAAGGCCGGCACCGGCAAGGTAACACCCGGAATGGATACCCGTGTGGAGTTTGTAACGCTGGAACAGGAGCAAGCCCGAAAAGGCTTCCCCGAAAAATACGACCGCGAAAGCCCGATCGGTTTAGGCTTCCGTGTTCCGCTGGTTATCGCATCGCCGTGGAGCAAGGGCGGTTGGGTAAATTCGGAAGTATTCGACCATACCTCTACTCTCCAATTCCTGGAAAAATTTATAAGCCACAAAACCGGCAAACCAATAAAAGAAACAAACATCAGCGATTGGCGCCGGACTATCTGCGGCGATTTGACTTCAGTGTTCAGATCCGGCGACGCCGCGCCTTTACATAGTCCGGCCCCGGTACCAAGAAAAGAATTTTTGGCAGGCATCCACCAGGCCAAGTTTAAAAAGCTGCCGGATAACTATCACGAACTTACCACGGATGAGATCACGACATTTAACAGCACGCCACATGCATCGCCTTACATGCCCAAACAGGAAGCAGGCATTAAACCATCGTGTTCAATCCCTTACCAGTTACAGGTTGACGGGCGTTTAAGCGCAGATAAGAAATCGTTTGAAATAAAATTCGACAATAAAAACGAGGTGTTCGGCAAAGCCACCGCGGGCGCGCCGTTTAATGTTTATGCACCGGGTAACTATATGCAGATGGGTAAGGATCAGTTAGCGCCGCTGCGCACCTGGGCTTATGGCTTAAAGCCCGGCACCGATTTAGCCGATCAATGGCCATTGCACGAATTTGAACACGACAATTACCATTTAAGAGTTTACGGCCCGAACGGCTTTTACCGCGAGTTTATGGGCAATGCCGAAGATCCGCAACTGGCCATTACGCTGGAATATCAGCGTTCGCGTTTAAATAAAAACACGCTGACAGGCAATGTAAGCCTGCGCCTTAATAATTTAAGCGGCAAGGACTACACAGTCGAGATCAACCATCATGGATATCACAATAACAATATCAAACAAGTAGTAAAAGGTAAAACACAAGGCGAACCGCTGATTATCGACCTGCAAAAAAATCACGGATGGTACGATTTCAGCGTAAAAGTTAACGGGCACAATTCGTTTGCTGTACGATATGCAGGCCGGGTAGAAACCGGCAAATCAAGCTTTACGGACCCGGTGATGGGTGGTGTTGTTTAATAAAAAATCTACCTGTGGAATTATAGGTACGTACAAGCCTGCGCGGATAGCAATGTGTAAAGTACCATATTCAATTAACGGAGTTCGGCTAAGGGATCCCAGCCTGGGAAAACATTGGCCAGCGTAATTTTAGCAGCATCTGTTGCGGTTAATTGCCGGGCCCAGTTAACCCGCCCTTTAGCTGAGGCGCCCGGGCCGTAATTTTCAAACTCGGCATATCGTGCGGTCTTATAGCTTTCTGTTTGATTCCAGTTGCTCCAGCCCTCGGCTTTTATTTGCTGGCCGATATAGCAATGCATGTAAACCACCCAGGCATAAGGCCGCCATGGCCGGCCTAAGGATACCATGTGCAGGGTGCTATCGCCGGTTAAGGTACAATCGTTAAATACAAAGCCATAAAGATGATCCTGCGGGGTTGAGGCCGCGGTAACGTGCGAGTTTTTTTTGCTGTGGATATGGCAATTCTCGAACCAGGCCGTAGCCGCGCCGAAGATAAAATCGGTAGTCCCCTCAATATAGCAATCCTTATAGTACTGGCGGCTTTTGGCGCTGTTCAGAAACAGGATATCCTGGTTACCCGTGAAGCGGCAATTATAGAATACAGCCTTATCCCCCTGGCATTCTACCGCAACGGCTTGTCCTGCGGTAAAGCCGGCATCGTTAGTAAAGGTGATATCGTGCGCCTTAAAATTATCGGCTTTAATTAAAAAACTGTAAGATGTGGGCGTACTGATCACCTTACCATCAGGCGCGGTCTTACCGGTATGATCGTCATAGATCAGTGTGGTATTAAACCGCGATTCACCTATCAACTCCACAAAATTTTTAGTGCTGTCCAGATGCAGCTTTTCGCGGTAAGTGCCGTTTTTTACAAAAATAATTACCGGCTTTTTATTGTTAAGCGGCACAGCGTTAAATGCCTCCTGCACGGTTTTGTAGTTACCGCTGCCATCGGGCGATACTATTATTTTCTTTTGGGCGATTGTATTAATAGCGCAGGCACAAAGCAACAGGGGTATTAGTGTTTTTTTCATCCTTGATCGGCTGGTTAAAAATTCGCGGCATTTATAATTGCAAATTACACGGCATCGGGACCTCTTTCTGGCTTGTAACTAATGTTGTGTTTGGGTATCTTAAACAGGATCACTATTACCCAAACCTGTATGGCCATTAATACCAGGCTAATAATGGATGACACAGGCCTGGTTTTAAACAAACTGATCATCATGGGTATGCTGGCTAATCCAAACAGCAACAATATTAAAAGTATGTACTTAACAGTTTCGCTCCCTCTGCGGATAAAATAAGCGATCAACCCATTGATGATTATTGATAAAATCACCACGCCTATTTTCATTAGCGGCGTAACAATACCAATGTTAGGCGTAAAAAACGAACTTATAACAGATAACACTAAGGTTATTAAAATAAGATTAGATGCTTTAATATAATCTGGATGAACTGGTTGCGACATGTTTATAGTTGGTTTTAACAATTGATTCAGCAATTTACAAAATATCCCCCAACAAAACAGAAATGCTTAAACAGTCAAAGCTGTTATATTTACTCATTCCCCTGATACCGATACTATACAGGCAGAACCGCAAACTGTGCATAATACTGATGCATTTCCCGCAATGCTAAACTTGTTAAAGGCTTAACAAAAAAGTTGCGGACAAAAGAATAGCTTTGGCTGCGGATCCGGTCTGCGTGGTCCAGCGAATCTGAAAGGACATGGACATCTATGCGTTTGCCGGCTATACGCTGGATATCCGCAAAATGATCCAGCATTTCCCAGCCGCTGATAATAGGGATATGCAGGTCCAGTAGAATAATATCCGGCAATTGGGCAATATTATTCCCAATAGTTTTAAGTAATTCCAGCGGTTCGGCGGGATGATAATAGTGTTTTATACGCCCAAACAGGCTTTCTTTTTCACATATCCGCTGTACGATGAGATGATCTATCGGATTATCGTCGATCATCATTATGTTTAGGTCCTTCATATACCTCTTTCTAATGCAAACCTTGTACCGATTGGCTGAGAGAGATCCGCTAACCTTTTATACCCTTTTTGATCTTAGTTAAAAAACAACATAATTATTACTCCTGTAATCTGCCCCATAAACAAAAAAGGACCGCCTGAACATTCGGGCGATCCTTTTCTACTTTAAAAACTTATTACGAATATATATTATAATTGCTTAACCAGTTTATCGGCTAATACAGATTTTGGTACGGCACCAATTTGCTTGTCAACAATTTCCCCGTTTTTAAAGAACAGTAAAGCAGGGATGTTACGGATACCGAATTTCATTGAAATGCCGGGATTATTGTCAACGTTTACTTTGCCAACAACAGCTTTGCCGTCATATTCTTTTGCAATTTCTTCCACTACCGGGCCAACCATTCTACAAGGGCCACACCATTCTGCCCAAAAGTCAACCAATACGGGTTTATCAGATTTAAGCACAAGCTCCTCAAAGTTTGCGTCAGTAATTTCTAAAGCCATGATATTTAATTTTTAAGTTCAACAAATATATAGTATTCAAATAGCTTGCCACAATACCCTAACTGACAATGTGACAAATTAATTACGTGTGGATAACTAATTTAAACTTTTATGACTTTTAGTCATATACCAAACGGTATTTTCCTGACTTTTATGCAGTATACAGATTTAACCACAAAGAACACAAAGAAATGTATATATGCCTATCCACAAAGAACACTAAGATGCTTATCACGCTTCTTAATAAATTTTTATATCTTTCTTAAAAACAATTGTTAACCAGCCGATATCAAATCTTTGTATTCTTTGTGAAAAATCTTTGTGGCCTTTGTGGTTAAATTACCCGTACACAAATCCACCCACCCATCTATCTCGTTTATAATGATATGAAAGCGATATGCACCCTGCTTATATTTTTTTATACAGCTTTGGCCGCGCCGGTCAATAAGCCAGTAGATAAGGTAGACCTGAGCCGCTTTGCCGGGAAGTGGTATTCGCTTTATTCGATACCTACCATATATGATAAGGGCAGTAGAGAAACCACCACAACCTACACCCTCAATAAAGATGGTTATTATAATGTATTTACCGCCTGCAAAAAGGGCGACGACGATAAAATCTACACCTCAAAACTATTTCCTGAAAAGGACGGTGACGGTGAAATGAAGGCACAGTTTCTTTGGCCCTTTAAAGTTGATTATTGGGTGATAGAACTGGACGACGATTACCAGTACGTGGTTGTTGGCCACCCCGAGCATAAGTTCCTGTTCATCATGAGCCGCAAGCCATTTATCGACAAAAAATTGTACGATGAAATTGTAACCCGTTGCAAAGCCAAAGGCTACGCGGTTGATAAGCTTACATCGCAACAACACCATGGTTAAGATTATTCACCATATTACCAACCAATACCTGCGTTATCAGCACGAGGTGGTTTATACGTTTATGCAGTTTTAGGCGTTAAGCTTAAAGTTCAAAGCACAAAGCAACCAACATTGTTATAACGCAAAAAGCTTTCTGGTTTAGTCTTTCCGCTTTCCGCTTTTTTTCTATTTTTGCAAAAACTATCTCACCATGAGCGAACTCATTAAAAAACAGTTAACTGATGCAAAAAGCCTGATGGAGAAGGCTGTTGACCACTGCGATAACGAATTAGGTAAAATACGTGCCGGCAAAGCCAACCCTGCCATGCTCGACGGCATTGTAGTTGACTACTACGGTTCGCCAACCCCTTTAAGCCAGGTAGGTAGTGTAAATACTCCTGATGCCAAAACCATTGTGATACAGCCATGGGAAAAAAGCCTGCTGGGCCCTATCGAAAAAGCGATAATGGAGGCCAACCTGGGCGTTAACCCGCAAAACGATGGCGTGATCATCCGCATCAACGTACCCCCGCTTACCGAAGAGCGCCGCCGCGACCTGGTGAAAAAAGCCAAATCGGAAGGCGAGAACGGTAAAGTTACCGTACGCAACATCCGTAAGGATATTAACGATAAGATCCGTAAGCTAAAAGCAGAAGGCGTATCAGAAGACGAAATGAAAACCGGCGAAGCCGAAGTGCAAAAACTGGTTGATGCTTATATTACTAAAGTAGACCAACTGATTGCCGCTAAAGAAAAAGATATCATGACGGTATAGTTTCGCACAGCGAAATGTCAAATTAAAGGGGATGAGCATTTTATGCGATCCCCTTTTTTATTTTTGAACTATGAAGTTGCTTTTATCCTATTTAAAAGAACACCGTTGGCTGGTTGCCCTGGCTTTAGTGCTGGCAGCCTTTAACATTGGTTTCTCCCTGTTAGACCCTATGATCACCGGTAACATTGTAGATAACTACATGATACCGAAGAACGGTAAAAACCTGAGCTATGATTATCGCCTGCACGGCGCGCTGAAATGGATAGGACTGGCCATTGGGGCGGCCATGGTATCGCGCATCGCTAAAAATTTTCAGGATTATTTTACCAATATCATTATCCAAAAAACCGGCGCTAAAATGTACGCCGATGGTTTAAAACACTCGCTTGAATTACCCTACCAGGTTTTTGAAGACCAGCGTAGCGGCGAGACTTTGGGCATCCTGCAAAAAGTGCGTACAGATAGCGAAAAATTCATCACCTCCTTTATTAATACCCTGTTTATCAGTCTGGTGGGGATGCTGTTTGTTATTTTTTATTCTATAAGTGTTAATTACAAGGTTACGCTGGTTTACTTTGCCGCTTTGCCGGTTATTGGCTTTGTAAGTTCGGCGCTAAGTAAGCGTATTAAAAACATTCAGCGCACTATTGTAGCCGAAACAACGTCGCTGGCGGGTTCCACTACCGAATCTTTACGGAATATTGAATTGATCAAAAGCCTGGGCCTGGTGAAACAGGAAATTGAGCGTTTGAACAAAACCACTTATAAGATACTGAACCTGGAACTAAAAAAGGTAAAGTATGTGCGCAGTATGAGCTTCATTCAGGGCACAACGGTAAACTTTGTACGTAGTTGTATGGTGCTGGTGTTATTGATCCTGATCTTTAAAGGATCGCTTACGCCGGGCAATTATTTTAAATTCCTTTTTTATTCCTTCTTTTTGTTTAACCCCTTACAGGAGTTGGGCAACGTGATCCAGTCCTGGCGTGAGGCGCAGGTATCGTTAGGTAACTTCGAGGCGATACTGAATACACCTATCGATAAAAAGCCGGCTAAACCAGTACTTATCGAACAGGTGAAGACACTTACCTTTAACAATGTAAGCTTTAAGCACCTCACAGCCAACCGCAACGCGCTTAACCATATTAATTTCCAGGTGAACAGCGGCGAAACCATCGCCTTTGTCGGGCCATCGGGTTCGGGTAAAACCACACTGGTGAAGCTTTTGGTAGGTTTATACCAGCCGCTGGAAGGCGATATTAGCTATAATAAAGTTCAAAGCAGCGAGATAGACCTTGACCAATTGCGCGAAAAGATCGGCTTTGTAACACAGGATACGCAATTATTCTCGGGCACTATCCGCGAGAACCTGCTGTTTGTGCGCCCTGAAGCAACGGATGAGGAGTGTATGAACGTGTTGCACCGTGCGGCCTGTCAAAGCCTGCTGGCCCGTGCCGATAAGGGTTTGGATACCATGATAGGCGAGGGTGGTGTAAAAGTTTCAGGCGGCGAGAAACAGCGTTTATCGATAGCCCGCGCCTTGCTGCGCCGTCCGGATATTTTGGTGTTTGACGAAGCTACTTCGTCGTTGGATTCCATCACCGAGGAAGAAATCACCGAAACTATTAAAGATGTAAGCGATCAAACGGATCATATCACCATCCTGATCGCCCACCGTTTATCGACCATTATGCATGCCGATAATATTTACGTGCTTGAAAAAGGCCATATCATCGAATCGGGCAAACATACCGACCTGATCCAACAAAAAGGACTGTACTACGCCATGTGGCGCCAGCAGATCGGCGAGAAAATGACACCGGAAGTGGCGGAACTGCCGTAATGGATGTGCAGATGTGCGTATATGCAGATGTGCAAATGATTGATACAAATAAAAAACGCCCGGCGACCGGGCGTTTTTCTTTAAAGAGAATTTCTCCATTCGCACATCTGCATATCCTCACATTTGCACATTCGCGAAGCTTACTGCCCCGCTCCTTTTTTCATCATCATCAACAAGCCATTAGTTGTTGCCACGTAGATCAACCCTTTATTATCCTGCGCCAAACTGGTAACGTTTGGCCCCGGTACCGGTGAGTTACCGTTGTGATAATTCTCCCAGCCGCCCTTTAAATCAAAGCGCACCAGGCCGGCTTTATCAACGGCCAGCCATAGCACACGCTCCAGCTTATCAAACAGCAGGGCGTTTACGTGATTAGCCGGCATGCCCGAGTTTTTATCGTTATAATGCGACCATTTGCCATCGGCAGTCATAATGGCCAGGCCTTCTTCGTCGTTATCGTTGCCCGGGTTTTCGCATGCCAGCAGCGAAAAGTACAGGTTACCCTTGTCATCCTCGGTTACGTTGGTAATACAGGTATTGGCCAGGGGCGTGTTGGTTTTGTTAAACGAGGTAACCTTTTGGTCGCGGTCTATCATTACGCTGCCTTTTGATGTACCTATCCACAGGCGGCCGCGTTTATCATAATAGGCATAATAAACATTATTTGATGGCATTTGCCATATCACCTGGTTATCGATCAGCCTGAACTTGCCGTTACGTAATATCAGCAGACCCTTGCTGTTAGGCATAAACACCTCGCCGGTTGCTGTGGTGATAATACTGTAGGGCTTACCGATTTTAAATTGCTCCGGATTAAATATCTGCCAGCCTGCGCCGGTGTTGTTATACATGTAAACGTTGGCGTTGGCGTAGATCCATTTATAGTTATCCTTATCAACCGCTATGGCCGATACATCGGGCGCGGCGGCAAACGGCGAGTTGGTGCCATTTACCGGGAAGAAGCCGTTTCCGTCAAATTTCACCAGTCCGGCGGTGGTGGCATACCATAGCGTATCGGTTTTATCAACTATACTGGCCTGGCTAACGTTATCGGGGAGCGGGGAGTTGTATTTGGTCAGCGCGGTGAAATTATAGCTGCTTAACAAGGGGTTTTGATATTGGTATTGCTTGTTATAAACCACAGGGTTATCTGCAGGCTTTAGTTCGGTAAGATCAAGCCTGACCATCTCGCCACGGATGCGTCCATCGGCAATGGTAAACATTACATTTACCGATGCGTTTACCTTTTTACCATCAACCCTGGCCGGGCGCCAGATACAGGTATTCAGGCTTACCATCAACTCGCGCGATAGCTGGTTGTGCGAAACATCGGTATGGCTCAACACGCAGCTGTTGCCGATAGAATCAACCAACACCTGGAAGGTAATGCTACCGTAACCACCCTTAAAATTATAACGCAGGTTCATGCGGTCGCAAATATCGTTCAGCACAAAGGGATCTACCGTTGCTTTGGGCGCGCCGCAATCCATACAATATTTAACATCGCTGCAAATGCCAATTTTCTCTGAAAAAAGGTTTTGCGCGAAACTAATGGCGGGCAAAAATATATAGAGCAGACCGAAGAATAACAGGTGGCGTAATTTCATTTGGGGTATATATGGCGCTAAGATAATATGCTGTTTAAAATTAAAAATAAAGTTCCCCAATAATAAAATAGCAAAACGGCCTAACGCTGCAATAATTGTTCAAACAACAAAAATATTACTATAATGCGCCTGTACAAATTACCGGGGCAGATTTAACAAAAGTTAACGTTTGGCCGGTTGATGGTTAGCCTTTCCGCTCGCGCTTCTTTTTAAAAAAATTGCGCACCAGTTCGCCGCATTCATTTTCGCGGATGCCGCCGGTGATGATAGTTTTAGGATGGGTGATCTTTTGATTTAGCCGTCCAAATCCCAGCTTGGTATCATAGGCCCCGAAAACTATTTTGCCCACCTGGAACCAGTAGCTGGCGCCGGCACACATCACGCAGGGTTCCATGGTTACATACAGCGTGCAATCTTTCAGGTATTTACCGCCGATATAATTGGTTGCTGCGGTAAGCGCCTGCATTTCGGCATGGGCCGATACATCGTTCAGCCGCTCGGTAAGATTATGGCCCCGGCCAATGATCTTGCCCTGGCAAACTACAACTGCACCTATTGGTATTTCGTCTTCAGCTAATGCTAACCTCGCTTCGCGCAGGGCCTCGGCCATAAAAAAATCATCGGGCGATATGGTATCCTCACCGTCAAAACTCACATATCTCATTGGTATTTTCTATCGTCAAAAGTTTTGCTGAGATGCTTTTCCGTAGCCATGATCATGCTGATAGCGCTCCCCATCCCGGCGGCCAAAATTACTAAAAATAGCGTGACCGCCTTAAATTTTTGCGGCATTGGGATACAGTAAAGCAGCAAGGTGACCAAAAAACCCGTAACTATTAACACCATACCTGCCTTTATCATATAAGCGGTAGAAAAACGGTTGGCTTCGTCCCAGGTTTCCTGGTTTTTCATAGCCGATGGCATGCGGTAGCCGTAATAGTTGTTGATCTTTTTAGGCGGATACTTTTTTTGAATAAAGCCTGCCAGCAGAAATACCACGCCAATTAATTGGGGACCGATGAACCATTCTATCCAATGCATACTATATCAGTTTACTGCCATTGGGCACCGGCTTTTCAATGGCTGTTAAAACGATATCGCCATTTTCGTCGGCAAAGCCGGTCACCAAAAATTCCGACATAAAATTAGCGATCTGCTTTTTAGGGAAATTGGTTACGCCGACGATCTGCCGCCCCACCAATTCCTCTTTGGTATAATGCTTAGTGATCTGAGCGCTTGACCAGCGGATGCCGTATTCGCCAAAATCAACCCTTAATTTATAGGCCGGCTTGCGTGCTTCCGGGAAATCCAGTACTTCCAGCACAGTCCCCGCGCGTAACTCTACCTTTTCAAAATCGTTCCAGGTTATTTCCATATTTATATCTCAATTGCCCTTTACCCTATGGCTTATTCTTAAGCTTCAACCCCTCCGTCAAAATCAGGCTTAGGGTTAACAAAATGTAACACAATGTAACATAATTCGGACATTTTTATAAGTTAACAAACTGATAATCAATTGATTAATTTAAAAATCAACCTAATACATGTTACATTGTCATAAATATCTGATAATCAGCAACAAATCAATTTTAAACAAAATTGGTGTTAACATACATGCCTACTGATTTGGCCTGTAACTTTAACGAAAAACGAAACCGTTCTCCGTTTTTTTCGTCTGATACGATATCCTATCTCCTATGCTTATCTACATAATCCTGCAAGCGGTGCTTGTTCTCTTCCTTGCCGAAAAGGTCCTGCACCTTATCGTACTTTTTATAATCGGTGGTGAACTGAAAGGCATAGATAGCCCCTTCCAGCTTGGCATCCTCATTAAACTGGTTTAACAGGGTGATCACCTGGTCTACAGTAACACCTTTATCTTTAAGGCCATCCTTTAAAACGGTTAGCTTTTCGGCATCATTGGCCTTGCCGCGAATGTTGTTTAACAGAGTGGTCAGGTCGGCCGCTGCCATAGCTGTTTTGGGGTGAACAATTTTGCCATCCTGGCACAGGGCGTAACCTGCGGGTGTAAGGGCACTTACGGCAATTATCATTACCGCAAGCGTTAGTAACATTAATATCTTTTTCATATTGTTAATTGGTTTAGTATTGATTTAGCTTAATGCTATTTGCCCTGCTTCTTCACAAAATTGGCCAATGTTTTTTGTATGGCGGGGTTACCTATATTGTATTGTATCTTGCTATAATTTTGCGGATCAACCGTGCGCGGATAGGCAAATTTAGCACACTCCAATTTAGCATCATCGGTGGCAAACTGGTTAAGCAAGCGCAATTGCTGATCTACCATCATACCGTCCACGTTATTCTTCATAAAACGTTGCAGCACTTCTAATTTAGCTTCATCGCCACGCTGGTTTTTCATGGCGGTTAGTATCCCATCGATAGCGCCATTATCCATTGCCTGGGTAGGGCGTGATGCTTTTGGTGCTTTGGTTTGCGCATTTACAACACCTATCATCAGCATAAATAAAGCTATAAATATGGCCGGATACTTTTTCATTACAGATTTTTGCGATTAAAAATAACGAATATTTTAATCATACGTATCCTTAATTATCAGCTTAAAAGCCCCGCTTCCGCGCCACCCTTGCCGAAAACTTTTTATCGCCTCCCTCTTTTTCTTTGGCCTTAACGCCCTCGGCGCCATATTGCCGGGCCATTTTGGCTACCCGTTCTTCCAGTGTTTCGGTGGTTAGCTTTTCACGGCTCAGGCTATCCACCATTATCGGGAACGCGAATGGCGTGGGCCGCTCTATTTGTTTCAGGATGATGCTTTGCTTATTGATGCGCTGCAGGGCGGCCCGCAACCTGAATTCTTCTAATTGAAAGGCCAGGGCCTCGTTATATGCCTGGCGTACCAGCAGGTTATCCGGCTCATATTCGCTAAATACTTCGAACAATAATGATGTTGATGCCTGTAGGTGCTTGTTCTTTACCGTTTGGCCGGGGTAACCGGTAAACACCAGCCCGCCTATGTGCGCGATATCTCTAAACCTGCGCCGGGCCATTTCGTTAGCATTAAGGCTGTGCTGAATATCCTCCAGCAGGTTTTCAATGCTAAACAAGTCGTCGGTTTCCAGCGCGGCTTCGATGGGGATATCCTCATCGGTTAACAATTCAAAGCCGTAATCATTCATGGCGATGGAATAGCTGGCGCTTTTTAGTTTAGCAATACGATAAGCCAGCAGCGATGCCATCCCCTCGTGCACCAACCGACCCTCGAAAGGGTAAAATATCAGGTGATGCCCATCTTGCGTATAAAACGACTCTATCAAAAACTCGTGGCTTTCGGGCAGGTGCGATAAGTTCTTCTGTAACTCAAACAAAGGCCGCAACGCTTTTACTTCCTCATCTTTTTCTACACCATGAGCCACTTCATCCAGCTTATCTCTAAATACAGCGGATAATTGCGATGATAAAGGCATCCTGCCTCCGGCCCAGCTTGGAATGATCCCCTTCTTCGCGTTTGATTTTTTCACATAGGCCGTCATCTCCTTCACCTTCACAAATTCCAGGCTGCGGCCGGCAAACCAGAATACGTTGCCGGGTTTCAGTTTGGATATAAAGCCCTCCTCTATCGTGCCCAAACTCCCGCCGCTTAGCCAGCTAACCCGCAAACTTAATTCGCTGGTGATGGTGCCTATACTCAGCCGGTGGCGCATGGCCACCCGGCGGCTGTTCACTTTGTACAGGCCATTCTCTACCTCTACCTTTAAAAATTCATCGTAAGCGGCAAGCGTTTTGCCGCCGTTGGTGATGAATTCCAACAGCTTACCAAACTCCTCGCGGCGCAGGTCGGCATAAGCAAAGGTCGATTTTACTTCGGCATACAATTCTTCGGCACGGAAGCCATCCGATACAGCCAGTGTAACCATGTATTGGATCAGCACATCCATAGCCAGTAAAATTGGGTCCCGGCTTTCGAAAATGCCCTGCTTTATGGCTTGCTTCAGCGCGGCGCCTTCCAATAGTTCCAATGAATGTGTCGGCACAAAATAAGCCAGCGAGGTATCGCCCGGCCGGTGACCGCTTCGCCCGGCGCGCTGCATAAAGCGTGCTACGCCCTTAGGACTGCCCACCTGCACAATCGTATCCACCGGACGAAAATCCACCCCCAAATCAAGACTTGATGTACAGACCACTACCTTCAACGCTTCGGCATGCAGGGCTTGCTCTACCCAAAGCCGCAATTCGTTATCCAGCGAACCATGGTGCATGGCCATAATGCCGGCATACTCGGGGTAATTATCCAGGATGGCATGATACCAGATCTCCGACTGTGAGCGGGTATTGCAAAATATCAGTGTGGTCTTGCTTTTGGCTACTATTTCCATCACCTGTGGCAGCAGCTTTATCCCGATATGCCCCGTCCACGAATAGCTTTCAATATCATCCGGGATAACCGATTTGATCACCAGCTTTTTATCCACATGCGCCCGCACCATCCTGATCTTATCGGCCGGGAAGTTGTTGCCCAACAATACTTCGGCGGCTTGCTCAAGGTTGCCGATGGTGGCGGAGATGCCCCAGATTTTCAAACTCCTCACCCCTCCCCGGCCCTCCCCCTCGGGGAGGGCCGGGGAGGGGTCTGGGCGCAATGCTTTTAACTTTGATAACCCCAACTCCACCTGCACGCCCCGCTTCGTACCCAACAATTCATGCCACTCATCGCACACCATTACCTCCAGGCTGTGGAACAGTTTGGGGTATTCCTTTTGGGCCAGCATCAGGTGCAGGCTTTCGGGGGTGGTGAGCAGCACTTCGGGTAGCTTGGTTTTAAGGGCGGCCTTTTGCGCGGCCGAGGTATCGCCGGTGCGGGTCATGATCTGCCAGGGCAGGCCAATTTCATCGCAGGCTTGCTGCATGGCCTTGCGGATATCGTTGGTAAGCGCCCGCAAAGGGGTTATCCATAACATCAGCAGGCCGTTGTTACGGCGGGTTAGGTAAGTATCTGGATAACGGTTAATATAATCGGCCAAAAAAGGCAGGAACAGCGCGAATGTTTTACCACTACCTGTAGGCGCGTTCAGCAAACCCGAGAAGCCTGAAAGATAAGCCTCCTCCATTTCCTTTTGAAAGGGGAACTGCTCCCAGTTCTTTTCCCGGTACCATTGGGCAATAACCTGCTGACCTATACTAAGCATGCAATAAAAACAAAATAATGCCGGTTTAGTTATTTTGAAAACCAGCGGTTTAAAATTATGATTAAATATGGGTTTGGACTAATACTTATTTGCTGTTGCATGGCTTGCGGGCAGCCGCAACAAAGCAACACAACGGTGCAGGAAACGCGCCCATCGGAAATTAAGGCTGATGAACCGGTGAAGCCCGAAATGCTGATCGTTCCTGGTTCGGGTATCGGTTATATCAAAATAAATGAGGCGGCCGACAGCGTAATTAAAGCGCTGGGCAAGCCCACTAAACAGGATGCCGCTATGGGCGCACAAAGTCTAACCTGGTTAAATGACAATGATACTATCACGGTTTATGCGCACCGTAATTTTGGCGGCAAGGATGAGAACGTAAGCCACATAAAACTGATCCGCGTTACATCGCCCAAATACAAAACTTCAAAATGGGTGCACGTTGGTTTCCCGCTGGATAGTTTGATGAAGGAATATCCCGGCGCGGTTAAAGAAATAGCACAAGGCATTGCCATGTATAGCGATGTAAAGAAAGGCATCACTTTTGAGATGAACGCCGAGCAGCGCTGCTCGGCTATTATAGTGCATGCAGCGGGGGATACATCGGCGGCGTATTTGGATATACGGCATTAACTCGTGGACTTACCCAACTTACCGTTTGTCATTTCGATAGAGCGAAGCGAGGGAATTGGCGTTGGGGCGAAAGAGAAATCTTATACGTGCGACCGGCTGCCCGTATAAGATTTCTCGCCCTTTTCACAACAATTTCCCCGTTCTCCAAGGGTTCGAAATGACAAAATGTACTTGCCTAAACGATCCCCATTCTATTAGAATCAAGCTTAACAAGCGTGAACAGCAGGATGGTGAAACTCAATAGCGATGAACCACCGTAACTGATCAGCGGCAGCGGGATACCGATAACGGGCATAAAACCCACGGTCATGGCGATATTGATGAAGAAGTGGAAAAAGATGACCGAGGCCACACCATACGCGTAAATACGTGAGAATGGCGATCGCTGCCTTTCGGCCAAAGCGATAATACGCAAGAGCAGGCCTACATATAAACCCACCACTACGATAGACCCGGCAAAGCCCCACTCTTCGCCAATGGTGCAAAAAATAAAATCGGTGCTTTGTTCGGGCACAAACGAGTACTTGGTTTGTGTGCCCTGCAGATACCCCTTGCCCCACATGCGGCCCGAACCTATAGCTATTTTAGATTGGTTTTGGTTATAGCCTACCTTTTTTGTGTCCTTCGAGCGGCCAAGCACTACGTCTATACGTTCGCGCTGGTGCTCTTTTAAACCATGATCGTACAAGGGGCGAATAGCGAATACAAAGGATGTGCACAGAATGGTACCCACCAGCAAGCCTACTGTCGTTTTCCTGTCGCGCCGGTTAATATAGATCAGTATCAGCCCCAGCGTTAACAGGGTACCTATCAGGTACCATTGGTTGGTTATTACCAACGATAAGATGAACAGGGCAATAATGATCCCCAACACGATCAGGAACCAAGGTGAAAGGCCCTCGCGGTATAATACAAATATCAGCGAGCAGAATACCAGCGTTGATCCGTCATCGGGCTGCATTTTTATCAGCAGCATGGGTAACAGGATAATACCACCCGCTATCAGGAACGATTTGATCTCGGTAACTTTAATATTGGTACCGCTCAGGTATCGCGCCAAAAGCAGGCACGTACTATACTTGGCAAACTCGGACGGTTGGAGCCTGAAATCGCCCCCCAGGGAGATCCATGCCTGGTTACCACCTACCCGATGCCCTAAACCAGGTAACATTACCGCGCATAACAGCAATACGGTTATTACATAAAACGTAGGGGCCAATGCGCTTAAAAAACGGCTTTCCAGCAGCAATATCACTATGGCTACTACAATAGCCACCGCAATAAAAATAAATTGCTTACCGTATTGGGTCGACAGATCGAGAAAACCGGCATGCTCGGGCTTATACACTGCCGCGCGGATGTTGAACAAGCCAATAGTGCACAGCGCCAGGTAAAGGAACACCGTCACCCAATCTACATTAAAGAAAAAGCTGCGTTGATTATTCATTTTCCCTGCGTTTATACAGCATTGCTGTTTGCTTTAAAAGTGCCTGCTTTTTATTTGCGGCCGCTACCGTTCCCTGCTTTGCCTTCTTCGCCGAATCTGCCGCGGCTTTTTTCAAACTATCGGTTGATGGCTTTTTGCCTGCCGGACTTTTACCCGCAATAACCGGCAAAACACTCTTATTAAAAAAGTACTCGGGCGTAGCCCCGGACGGGCGGCTGCTGATGCTATCGCGCAGATATTTTTCGACAATAAAACTGGCTATCGGCGCGGCGTAAGCGGCACCCTGGCCCCCATCTTCAACCACCACCGCGATAGCGATCTTAGGATTATCGCGCGGGGCAAAAGCCACAAATACCGAGTTATCGGTACCGTGCTTTTTTTGCGCTGTGCCTGTCTTGCCGCACATCACGATGCCCGGGATCCTTGCCCCTGCCGCGGTACCTTGTTCCACTACGCTTTGCATACCGGCAATAACCGGTTTAAAATATGCAGAATCTACACCCACGTAATTTTTTACGGTGTATTCGTCTTTAACGATCTGCTTATCGCCAATACCTTTTATTAAATGAGGCTTATAAAAAAAGCCACGGTTAGCAATTGTAGCTTCGATGTTAGCCAACTGCAAGGGGGTAGCATCTAACTCACCTTGCCCGATAGCTAACGAAATAATGGTGCTTGAGCGCCAATAGCCCTTTTTGTACCACTTATCATACAAAGTAGATTTTGGCAGATAGCCCGGGTTTTCGCTCGGCAAATCGATATCAAGTTTACCGCCCAAACCAAATTTGGCCACTTTATCGCGCCAAATATTGTATGATTCTTCTGTTTTTTTAGCCCCCCCGATATTGATCAGTTTTTCAAATACCATATCAAAGTATCCGTTACACGATTCGGCGATGGCTTTGCTCAGGTCAACCGTACCATGAACTTCGCCACGGAAACATTTTACCTTTAGGTTCCCTGCCATATAATAGCCCGGGCAATTGTAGGTAGTTTGTGGCGAGATCACTCCTTCCTGCATGGCTATCAGCGCGCTTAGCGGTTTAAAAGACGATCCCGGCGGATAACGCGCCTGAATAGGGCGAATAAGAAATGGCGAATATGGGTCATCGTGCAGTACTGTATAATGCTCGGACCGCTGTCGGCCTACCAGCAAGTTTGGATTGTAGGTGGGGCTGCTTACAAAGCACAATATCTCGCCCGTAGATGGTTCGATAGCCACTATACTGCCTACCTTGTTAGCCATCAGGCGTTCGCCCAGTTTTTGGATGCGGCTGTCTAAGGATGATATCAGGCGTTCGCCGGCAACAGCAGCCGTATCGTATGCGCCATTGGCAAAGTGCCCTTTAGATACCCCTTTATTATCAACCATCAGGTTCTGCACACCGCGGGTGCCGCGCAGTTCATTCTCATACGCGCTTTCTACCCCGCTGATACCAACATAATCGCCCTGGTGATAATACCCACCCGACCTTTTTATGCGGGCTTCGTTCACCTCGCCAATATATCCTAAAAATTGCGCGGCAATGGAATCGGGGTAACTACGTACCGAACGCAATTGAATATCAAAACCCGGAAACTCGTACATGCGTTCCTGTAGCGAAGCATATAAACCTGCAGACAGTTGCCCTTCGAATATGGATTGGCGACTGTATCCCGACATTTTAATGGCCTTATCCATGCGCTTATGGAAACCATCGATATCAATACCGATCAGCTTGCAAAACTCCAGCGTATCAAATGGTTTTACCTGCTTGGGGGTAACCATAATATCGTACACCGGCTGGTTCTCTACCAGCACTTTTTTATTACGATCTAATATAGGGCCACGGGCAGGGAACACGATAACGGGACGCACCACGTTGTTTTTGGCAAACAGCATATAGCGGTCATCAATGATCTGGATATAGAAAAGCCTCCCCAGCAAAATGAGGGCAACGGTGACAAAAATTGCTGTAATAACGTAGCGCCGCGCGAAAAAACTATTCATTTACGTTCTTTTCTCCTGAAAAATAAAAGGCCTGTAACCAGCATTAAAAATACGGTAAAAACTGAACTTAAAACAAAACGCGAAAAGGTATATTGTATTTCGGACAGGCGAAAAACTTCCAGGTTGAAGAGGAAGAAGTGATGGAATAAGGTAAGTACAGAAGCGTAGGTAAAAAACCAGCGAAAGCCCATAATACTAAGCGTTGGTTCGGGGTCGTTATCAAAGCCGTCTTTTTGAACGGTAATGCTAATAAACAGCACCCTTACAAAAGCAAGTAACACGCATGCCGCGGCATGCAGGCCGGGTGTATCGTAAAAAGCATCTATAATTAAGCCCATTAAAAACGATAGCGCGAAGAGCAAAACGTTAGGCGTTTCGAACGGCAGCAACAATATAAACAGGATATACAGGTACGGTATAGATAAGCCGTAAAGCGTAACATTTTTGAGCAGGAATACCTGCACAAATATCAGCACGATGAACCTGACCAGGTTAATTAGGATTGTTCTGCTCATCTTTCTTTTCCTTCGATTCCAGATCGGCCTGCTCGGCCTGAAATTTATTATTTACTACATAAACATATTGCAGTTTGGCAAAATCAACAGCCAGGGCTATTTCCATATTCAGGAAAAAGCCTCCACCCTTGGTATGCAAACTGGTTATTTTACCTATAGCTACCCCTTCCGGAAACAGTGAATACCCTGAGGTAACCACAAGCTCGCCTAAATGCGGTTTTACGTTATTACTAACATCTACAAACTGCGCCGAATGCGGGTCAAGGTCATCACCCCATTTCAGTGTGCCATTTGCCTTATTATCGGCAAGCATAGCGCTCACCTTGGTATCCTTGTGCAAAACCGACTGGATAACCGCTAAATGATCTGAGACGAAGACGACGATACCAACAACGCCATCGGGAGATATCACCCCCATGTTTTTAGCTATACCATCACTGCTTCCCCTGTTAATGGTAATGTAGTTATTCCGTTTGTTGATAGAGTTATTGATCACTTTAGCCGTAATGTATTCGTACTGCTGTTTATAAATACTATCTACAACTTTGTGTTTGTTCAGGGTATCAACAAAGAACGATGACTTTAACTGGTTGCGCAACGTGGCATTCTCGGCCGCAAGGCGGTCGTTTACTTCGCGCAGGGTCATATAGCTTTTCAATTCGTCGCTCCGGGCATACAGGTTGCCTGTTACCTGGTTGGCCGAATTTAAAAAGGTGGCCTTTTGAAACGAATTATATTTAACGTAAATAATAAGCGCACTGATCTCGAAGATCAGGAACAAAAAGAATGCGTTGTACTTTCTAATGAAAATCAGCAGGTTGCGCATCGGGTAGTGATTAGTTAATCAGAGATTAGAGAGTAGTTAAATATGTTGATCAGCTTGTGTTACTAATCTCTAATTAACTAATCTCTAATCACTAATTTACTGCATTAAGAACTTAAAGTTACCAATATTTTTAAGCGCTGTACCGGTACCGCGTACTACGGCGCGAAGCGGGTCTTCGGCTACGTGTACCGGCAGTTTGGTTTTAGCAGCAATACGCTTATCCAAACCGCGCAACAATGCACCACCACCGGTTAAGTAAATACCGGTTTGGTAAATATCGGCAGAAAGCTCTGGCGGGGTGATCTCTAACGCTTTCAATATCGCTTCTTCTATTTTAGAAATAGATTTATCCAGGCAATGCGCAATTTCGGTATACGATACGGTGATCTGTTTAGGTACGCCAGTCATCAAATCGCGGCCCTGTACGGCAAAATCAGCCGGTGGATCGGCCAGTTCGGGTAGTGCGGCACCAACTTCTATTTTGATCTTTTCGGCGGTACGGTCGCCAATCATGATGTTGTGCTGACGGCGGATGTATTGAACGATGTCCGAATCGAAGTTATCACCCGCTACGCGGATAGACTGATCGCAAACGATACCCGACAACGCGATAACCGCGATCTCGGTAGTACCACCACCAATATCGATGATCATGTTACCCATCGGCTCTTCCACATCAATACCGATACCTACCGCGGCGGCCATCGGCTCGTGGATCAGGTAAACTTCTTTAGCGCCGGCAATCTCGGCACTATCGCGTACGGCACGCTTCTCTACCTCGGTAATGCCCGATGGGATACAGATCACCATACGCAGCGATGGGAAGAACCAGCCTTTGCCTTTGTTGATCATTTTGATCATGCCGCGTATCATGTGCTCAGCAGCGTTAAAGTCGGCAATTACACCGTCTTTAAGCGGGCGAACGGTACGGATATTCTCGTGTGTTTTACCCTCCATTTGCATAGCCTGGCGTCCGATGGCTATTACTTTGTTGGTGGTACGGTCAAAAGCTACTATCGATGGTTCATCAACAACAACTTTATCATTATGTATAATGAGGGTATTTGCGGTACCCAGATCTATGGCGATTTCCTGTGTGAAAAAATTAAATAAACCCATGTGGTGTGTATTACGAAATAAGCTGCAAAGTTTGTAAAAATAACTCTAATTACACTAATTAATCACTTGCTTTTTAAAGCGTTAAATAATGTTATTTATTGTGTGGGTTTGGTTATTTTATCCCCCCTCGATATCTCCCCTAAAGGGGAAGACTGTAAGAAGTTGACTGTAAGCCCCTCTCCCCTCGGAGAGGGGTTAGGGAGAGGTTTTAATGTTTAAAGTGGCGCACACCGGTCATTACCATACTGATGCCTTTTTGGTTAGACATATCGATAGATAACTGGTCTTTTATAGATCCGCCCGGTTGCAATACCGCGGTAATACCTGCTTCGGCAGCTATCTCCACGCAATCAGGGAAGGGGAAAAATGCTTCGGATGCCATTACAGCGCCTTTTACATCAAAGCCAAATGTTTCGGCTTTGGCCAGTGCTTGCCTTAATGCGTCAACACGCGAAGTTTGCCCTACACCACTGGCCAGCATCTGGTTATTTTTAACCAATACGATTGCGTTCGATTTAGTATTCTTGGTGATCTTGTTAGCAATAAACAAGTCTTTCAACTCCTGCTCGGTAGGCTGGCGTTCGGTAACAACTTTCATATCGGCCGGGCCTTCTATTGTCAGGTCTTTATCCTGCTCTATCACGCCATTCAGCAAGGTTTTAAATTGCTTTAACGGCAGCTCAACTGGCTGGCGCACCAGTACAATGCGGCCTTTACGGGCAGTAAGGATAGCTACAGCCTCGCCGGTATAAGCCGGAGCGATCAGCACCTCGTAAAACAATTTATCTATCTCGGCAGCTGTCTCAGCATCTATCTCGGTATTGGTGATGATCACACCGCCAAAAGCCGAAACCGGATCGCAAGCCAAAGCATCAATCCAGGCTTCTTTAATAAACTGACGGGTAGCTACACCGCAGGCGTTAGTATGCTTTAAGATAGCTACGGTAGGGTCGGTAAACTCATCTATCAGGGCCACGGCGGCATCAACATCTACCAGGTTGTTGTACGATAGTTCTTTGCCCTTTTCGCTCAGGCTGGTGAACATGGCATCAAGGTTGCCATAAAACGTGCCCGACTGGTGCGGGTTCTCGCCGTAACGCAATACCTTACTTTGCTGGATGCTTTGTTTAAATACCGGGATGGCTTCGGCTTCTTCCTGGTTAAAGTAATTGAAGATAGCCGTATCGTAATTAGACGATATATTAAACGCCTTAGCAGCAAATGTTTTACGCTGATCGAAAGTGGTTGTGCCATCCTGTGTTTTCAGCAGGTTTTCCAGTGTGCCATAATCATCCTTCGATGCTACGATCACCACATCTTTAAAGTTCTTAGCCGCCGCGCGGATCAGCGAGATACCGCCGATATCGATCTTTTCGATCACGTCATCCTGCCCGGCGCCCGATTTTACGGTCTCTTCAAACGGGTACAGATCTACAATTACCAGGTCAATTTCAGGGATCTCGTACTGGGCCAGTTGCTGTTCGTCGCTTTCCAGTCCGCGGCGTGATAATATACCGCCAAATACTTTAGGATGCAGGGTTTTTACACGGCCGCCCAAAATTGATGGGTACGATGTAAGATCCTCTACCTTAATCACATCCACACCCAGGCCTTTAATAAAGGTTTCGGTACCACCGGTAGTATAAATGGCAACACCCAAGCGGTTTAACTCGTGGATAATAGGCTCAAGATTGTCCTTGTAATAAACTGAAATTAACGCGTTTTTTATTTGAACTGACTGGCTCATCGGCAGGGCTTTTTTTAAGCCGCAAAGGTATGGATTACTCATTAGAGATTAGCAATTGATAATCAGTTTTTTTAAGAAAATTTTAAGCGCATTGCTGTAGGGCTTAACAGGTTAAAAATATAAGGCTTAAAAAGCGCCCGTTAGGCGTATTGAAGCGTAATTTCTTAATTTTGAAATTGGGCTGATTTTTGCTACCTTAGTATTATGACAATCATAACTGTAGAATCAGATCCAAAGGAAAAACTTGATCTTTTGCTTAAATATGCAGAAGAGTTGGGCTTGTCTGTCAAAACAGAGAAACACCGGGTACTTAGCGACGATGATATAACCTTTGGATTTGGAAGACCAGCTACCGAAGCTGAGCTGGAAGAATATTTCGCAGGCGAAGAAGACGAAGAACCTATAGATATAGAAACAGTGTTTGCCAAATACGCAGACGGGAAACATTGAAAGTTGTCATCTACCCAAGAGCAGCTAAAACTATAGATAAGATCGCTGCATTTGTAGAATCTAAAAATACCCCGGGAAATGGTGATAGATATGCGTTGCGATTTAAAGCGGCTATTGAAAATATTGCACAACCCGATGTACAATATGCCTTGTGCAGGAATATTTTCTTACTCAAGAAAAATTATAGTTGTGCTTTCTATAACGACTGGGTAATTGCGTTTAAAATCGCTGGGGATACTTTTAAAGTATACCGAATAGTACACGGTTCGACACTCGCCTAACTCCGCATCTTCTTCAGCAAACTCTCTATCACCCTCGGAAAATAATGATGTTCCAACTGCTGGATCTTAAACTTCAGCATTTCAAGGGTATCGCCGGTGTCTATCTTAAACTTAGATTGATGCAGTATCTCGCCCTCGTCAAAGTGCTCGTTAGCAAAGTGAATGGTAATACCCGATTCTTCCTCGCCAGCTGCTAAAACCGCTTTGTGGATATGATCGCCATACATGCCTTTGCCGCCGTATTTGGGTAGCAGGGCCGGGTGTATATTGATGATCTTATTCGGGAAGGCGTTTAGTAATCCTGTAGGGACCAGCCAAAGGAAACCTGCCAGCACAATGAGGTCTACCTGCAAATTTTTCAGCAGGCGTATCACATCGTCGGTATCGTAAAACTCATGCCGGGTAAAAACATGAGTGGGTACTTCAAAATTATCGGCCCGCTGAAGCACATAAGCCTGCGGGTTATTGGTGAGTATCAATACAACTTCGGCATCCGGGTGGCGCTTAAAATGCTCCATTATTTTTTGGGCATTTGAACCCGATCCTGAAGCAAAAATGGCGATCCTTTTTTTCATGAAGACGGTATGCTTTTATCGGCTTTAAACGGTCAATTATGCAAAATTGTTTTTCTTAAATTAACTGCAGTATAACACTATCTGCCCATAAACACTTGCTGCATCAAATATAAAATATTGATGCAGCAAACAAAATCTTTTATCAAATTCCGTTCAGGAAACTTACGTTAATCCTACAAATCACCGGGCTAGCGGTATCCAGGTTTCCATATCCACATGCCCGCGGTTGCCCCAGGCATAGTAAGGTATTAGCCTGATGTTCAGCGCGCCGCGCTTATTGGCACCCACTTCTTTATATAGTTTATTCTTCCAGTTACCATTATCCAGCATATCAGCTTTACCGGTAAGGCTCATAATATCACTGCCATCTATTTTTATCATCTCCGGTTTCAGGCTGATATTTGCCGGCAGGGCCACATTAAATATCTTTTGATTTTTAGGCAGATCTTTCGACTCTAAGCAGTAAACTATCGGACCACGTTTTACGGCAACCTGGTTGCGGGTCTCTTCTACCAGCGGGTTCGCTTCCATTAGTTTAGCAGGCATCGGCAGGTTCAGCGCGATCTTGTCGCCGGCTTTCCATACGCGTTTTACCTCAGCATATTCGCCCGAAATTAATTTGGTTGATACCGGTTTGCCATTTACTGTTAAGCTTGCCCCATTGCACCATCCCGGGATCCTTAAAAATACCGAGAATGCTTTTGCCGGCGCCTGGCTAATACTGATATTCACCATACCATTCCACGGATAATCTGTCGCTTGCGATAGCTTGATCGCCGAGCCGTCTTTTAAGGTGGTAGCTAAATTATTACCGCCATATAAATTGAACCACAGCCCTTTGTCGGACACGCTATAAGCATAATCGCTTACTTCGGCCACGGTGCGCACCACATTTGGCGGGCAGCAGTTGGATAGCTTGATATAACCTATCCTATCCTTAGACCAGCGGGTATCGAAAGGCTCTTCATCAAAATAATTTAAGGGATTGGTGTACAAAAAGCCACGACCGCTTAAACTAACACCAGATAGCACGCTATTGTATAAGGCCAGTTCCATTACATCGGCATATTCGGCTTTGCCGGTTACCTGCAGCATGCGCCAGTTCCACAGCACGTTGCCTATGTTGGCACAGGTTTCGTTATGGGCGGTGTAATTAGGCAGTTGAAAATCACGACCGTATGCCTGGTGCACCTGCTGTATCTCGGCCGGTTTGTACGATGTGGCATCGGGCGAAACACCATCATACAATGCACCGGTAGCTCCCGTTACATACATTTTGCGGGTTACCATGTCTGTCCATATCAGGTTAAGGGCGTGCATCAACGTAGTATCACCGGTCTCGGCGTAAACATCAGCCACACCAGCATACAAATAATTGCCGCGTACAGCATGACCAATAGCTTTTGTTTGCTGGCGGAATGGTATCCTGTCCTGGTTATCGTCAGTACCGTTGGCGTTGGTGCCACGTATATCGATCAGCTTTTTAGCCAGCTCCAGGTATTTGGGATTTTTAGTGGTTCGATACATCTCTACCACGCCCATATAATGCGACGGACAAATGGCGCTGCGCGATGCCTCTGCAGATGCTGTCATGTAAAAGTGGTACAGGTAATCGGTGGCTTTAATGGCCACATCAAGGAAATTGGTCTTACCCGTTACCCTGTAGTGGATACAGGCGGCCGTCATCAGGTGGCCCAGGTTATAGGCCTCGAAATTATTAGGATCTTTAAAGGCTGTTTCCTGCCCGCGTTTTTGTGCCGATATAATAACCGGGGTATGGATATACCCATCGGCACGCTGACTTTTAGCGATAACAGGGATGGCCTGATCCAGCAGGGCGTTCAGTTTTGGGTCTCGGGTTTCGGCATACATGCTGGCTACGGCTTCCAGCAGTTTATAAAAATCGCCATCGTGAAAGGGCGGGCCTGAATGCGAGCCTGTATCCAGTCCGGCGGCTATCTCAAAATTCTTGAATGCATGGCTGATCTTAGGGTCGGTATAAATGCGCCACAGGTTAGGGATCATGGTATCGCGGCATACCTTAAAGCGGTCGGCCCAAAAACCTTTGGTCCAGGTAACGCTACCCATATCGGTACTGCTCAGCTTGGCATACGGACTGGCCGAGGTGTTTACCAGCGCCTTGCTTTGGGCTGATGTTTGCTTAAAACTTAATGCCACTATCAACCCTATTCCGGCATATTTTAGCACGTTCTTCATATCTCTTTAATTTTACGCTATTGTATCTATCTAAAAGCAGTACTCGACAACCTTATTCCCTCTCTGCTTCGCAAAGAGGGTGATCGGCGAAGCACGACCGGGTGAGTCAATTCGCCTTCTCTGCTTGCCTGTTTACTCACCCCGACTGCGCTTCGCTGGTCGACCCTCTCTTCGCTGCGCGGAAAGAGGGCAGGAGCAGTATCGTACAGCCTATTCCCTCTTTGCGAAGCAGAGAGGGTGGTCAAGCATAGCGATGACCGGGTGGGTCAATTCGCCTGCTCTGCTTGCCTGTTTACTCACCCCGACTACGCTTCGCTGGTCGACCCTCTCTTCGCTGCGCGGAAAGAGGGCGGGAGCAGTATCGTACAGCCTATTCCCTCTTTGCGAAGCAGAGAGGGTGGTCAAGCGTAGCGATGACCGGGTGAGTGAACTCGCCGGCTCTGCTTGCCTACCTTACTCGCCCCCGACCGCGCTTCGCTTGCCTACCCTCTCTTCGCTGCGCGGAAAGAGGGAAGAAGCAGTATCTGGTAACCCCATCCCCTCTTTCGCCAAAGGCGAGAGAGGGTGGTCAAGCGTAGCGATGACCGGGTGAGTCTACCCTTGGTTAGTTTCCCCGCGGGGTCATTCTATCTTCACCAACTGCACAGGCCCCAACAAACCTGCCGGTAACAATTGCCTTGTTTCTATACGATAAGGGGCATTGGTCCACGTTAATTGTTCTTTTTCGGGCTTGCCATGGTCGCCGCGCAGGCGGTTGGCCCAGGTGTTGGTAACCTGTACTATAATTTTGTTGGTACCCGGCTTTAAAGCCTTACTGATATTTACCCGGTACGGATACGTCCAGGCCACGCCACAATCCACACCATTCAAAAATATCTGCCCCATATTGGCAACCTTAGCCAGGTCAAGCCAAACGTTGGCGCTATTGCCACTCCAATTAAATGTTTGCTGATATACCGCTCTGCCTGAATAATAACGGATCCCCTCTTCACTTCGTGCCGACCAATCGTCCAGTTTATCGAATGTTACAGGTTTAACAGGCCCACCCCATTTAGGATCGAAACTTACCTGCCATTGCGTTTTTAAAGTTTGTATAGGTTTGATGTTTTTGGCAGCAACAACATTGTGTGCATTACCTTTACGCATCACCACAAATACCGACCCATTAGCGGCAAGTTGTACCGATAGGTTTGTGCGACCGTTAACCAATTGCGATGATACAGCATTGATATCGCCTGTTACCGCATCCCATAATTCAGGCGCACCGCTTGTGCCCCTTAATGATAATTGGATATTCCTATCGGATGCTTGCTGATTAGAGATAAAATAGATATCAAAACCATCACCTGAACGATGTGCCCATACCATATCTTTAGTGGGAGTGCCGTCCCTATCTTTAGCTATAACATCGCGCCCTATCCCCCATCCATCAAGCGTGGGTGCGGCATATGGTTTATCACCACTAATAATGTGAATACCTTGTGCTTTAAGTGATGTTATTTTATTTTTAACCGCCGTAGATAGTTTACCTGTAGGGTTCATCGCATCAGCACCCGGCACCACCAGTACCCCATAACTCGCCCCACCGGGGAGAACGATGCGCCCATCCTTCACGGTAGCTAAACGCAGCAATGCATCTTTATTCATGGAGTCGTAAGTATAACCCCGCAGCGGATCGGTAAATGTATCAGCAGTTTCCATATTGGCCGAGTGACTGGCATCTTCCAGCATGTTCATGATCGGTTCGCCTTTGTTGGCCATACGTTCGTGCTCGCTTTTTACTTTTTCTTCGCCAAATAAGCCGGGGAGTGTGCTTACCAGTCTTGCCGGCAATACAGCACGGCGCGGCGTTTCTTCACCTGTAAATACGGCTATATCTGCTACCGGATGCCCTTGTTGCAGCAAAGCCTGGCAACGCTGAATGTAATCTATCCATGCTTTGCCCGGCTTCCACCAGGTCTGGTCGCGCTGAAAGAAATTACCGATACCATCCAGTGTCATCCCTGGCTTACGATCTAACCATGGGTTATGCGTACCTACATGGAATACATACCGGTTAAAGCCCAGCGCGAAGTTGCGGTCGGCCATGGTTTTCAGCATCCCGGGGTGTTCGTCCCACAGCAGGCGCAGCTCGGTAAAGGCCTCGGCCTGTATGATATTCTTCCCGTAGATATGCCCGCCCGAAATGGCATCCAGCATATCATTTGGCTTATCGTGCGTAGGGCTGCGGAACCAAAACTCGCCCATGGGGATATCGGCCAGCTGATAATGCAGCATGCCATCACTTACCATAGTTGGTGCCACACTTTCAGCGCTAAATGTGCAGCCTTTCTCATGCGCCAGTTTGGCCATCGTTCCGTAGAAATTAGCCACCAGTAATTCGGCAATGGTCTCGCGCATATCAGCCAGTACTTTTTCCGATTCCTGCACCGTGCCCACCGGCACACCCGCCATCAGCGGCAGGTATGGCAGCAAGTCGTATCCGCGGCGCTTTTTAAACTCGCCCGCAAATACCGGCGACCAATTCTGGCTGCCGCACTCCCAGCTATCCACATGAAATATCTTTAAAACCCGCTTAGCCAGTTCAGGGCCGCCGTGTTTTATGGCTTCCCCAAACCAGTTCTCAAATTGAATCCTGGCCGCTTCGGGATTAAACTTATCGCACTCTAAACCATTGCCCGCGCCGCCGGTAGCATTGGTATGCCCGGTTGATGTATGGCCGATGCGCATGATGGTCCATTGCCCGGCGGGCACCTGCCAGTTCAGTTTGCCATCGGCGCTTAATTTATTGGTGATGTTAATGATTTGATCTTTCGGCACACATAATTCATCAGGCAACTGGCTGGCGGTTGTCGATTGGCTTACGCGCCATACTTCGCCGGTCTTGCTTTCAAATTGATTGATCTTAGGTTCCGACAACAATTCAATGCCCGAGATCTTCAGTGATGGCTTCCACTTGGCAAAGTCCAGGTCTTCGGCCCCAGGTTCCGAGCCGGTTTTATCATACACAAACCTGAAGTATTTGGCTGTTGTAGTTGGGATAGCATTAGTGATCTGCGCGTCGCCGTCCTGCCAGCCGTGCCGAGGCGGAACAAGCCGGGTAATGGTGCGGTAAGTCTTGCCGTCATCGCTGGCTTCTATCAGCAAACGCTCTGACTGGTAATTGCTGGCCGTGGTATGGATGATAAGTGAACGACTGGTGAAAGGCTTATCAAATTCCAGTGTGATGGAACAAGCATCGGCGCTTGAAAAACTCTTTTTATTACCGCGCTCGGCCAGGTATTGCACATCGGTATTGGGCAGGCTGATAGAGGCTTTGGGCTTTGCATCATAACTGCTTATCCCCTCGTCTTTTAGCGATGGATAGGCCAGCACTTCGATATCTTTATAATAATTTTTATAGTGCGCCGGAACAGCCAGCGTATCGATATACAGTTTGCCGCCCGTTACGATAGTTTTTGAAGTAACCACCTTTTGCATGGATAGCTCCGGTATTATCCAGGGACCACCGGCCAGGGCGAAACCATCGCAATCGTGCATAGCCAGTTTAACGCCAATGCGGTCGGCTTCTTCCATGCTGAATTTTACCATGGCCCACCATTCGGGGCTTAACTGCGCTACCGGATTGGAGATCATCGATGGGTTGGTCACACTTTTTATCGGCATCAGGTACGCGCCGCCGATGCCCGCCTGTTTCATGGCCTGCAGATCAGCGGTGATGCCTTCGCGGGTTACCGCGCCATACATCCAGTACCAAAACACCCATGGCTTTGCCGATTCCGGCGGGTGCAGGAATACTTGCTTTAATTGGTCTTTAGACACAACTTTTCCGCGCACCTGCGCCGTAGCCGCAAGCCCCAGTAAACAAGCGATTACCACCGATACGAACTTCCTCATCTTCCCCCCGATCTTACTTTACGTGCCAATGCGGACGAATCGTCGCCTGCCTTACAGGGCACCAAATAATAACTGTAATGATAATTCCCTGCGGGGATGCGGTATTGTTCAAGCGGCGCGGCCACATCGCTCCAGCTATCGTTACCACCAACACCCATTTGTTTCAGGTCGATATTGAGCGTCACAAAACCGGCATCCTTTAGTTTGTTGGTATGCTTAGCTGTACGGATATTTTCTTCGGTATAAGGCCAGGCGCTCATGCTCAGCAGGCTATCGGCCACTACCAGCAGGCCTTCCTTATTTTTGTTAGCCAGCAGCATCCAGCGCACATCGGTACGGTTACCGTTCTCCTGCGGCACTACGTAAGGCTCCATAAAATCGCTGATGTTTTGCGTATAAATGCCCGCCTCGAAGCCGGTCCTACGGTCGATATAATTTTCCAGCGGGCCACGACCATAATAGGTGATGATGGTATCGGCCTTATCGATACCCATTTGCATACCTATTTTGGGGATGTTGGGTAGTTTGGGGTTGGCATTCAGATCCTGGTCGACCTTTATCGTTCCATCTCCATAAATGATATAGGTGATATTGATAATCGCGCTATCCTTTATCATGGTGTAAATGCTGTTCACCTTTACGATCCCGTTTCCTGCCTGCGACTGATCAATAGTTATCGTCTTTAATTTAGGGTTATTGCTAAACCAATCTTTTAATTTCTTTTCTGCTTTCCAGCCTCGATGATCATTATCAGTAACCGGGCGAACGAAATGCGGCAACAATGGTACATTCACCTGTTGTTGCCCCTGATAAATAAAGGATACCAATGCACCCTGCTTTTTATCGATAGCTATTTTAAAGGCTTTGTTGTTAAGCAAATAGGTATTGCCGTAATCCATCACAGCGATGGCCGGATAAGTTTTAGCTACTGGCTTTGTCTCCACTAACCCCGTCAACGCGAACTGATCTGCCGCTACCTCATAACCTTTCTTTACCCACGGTTCATCCTGCGCCAATACAAAATGGATATCGGCCAGGTATTCGTGCCCGGCTTTTAATTCCGACAAATATGGTTTCAGGCTAATGGTAGTATCGTGGCCCGCCACCAAATTAACACGGGTCATTGGTTTTTTGATGATGACCTTGCCATCTTCGCGCAGTTGCAGGTACACATCGTACTTATTCAAATTACTTACGCTGCCCCAGTTTTTGATATATATCGTGCCTGTTTTAGCATCTTTCAAAACAGATTCCGCAGGTTGGAAAACATGCTTACACTCGTAGATAGCAGCTTTCGGTCTGCCGTCGGCTGCTACGATGCCCTTGATGGTAAAATCATCATAATAGCGCTCTCCATAATCGCCGCCGTAGGCGTAAAATGGAGTACCTAATGAATCGCGTTTCAACAAGCCCTGATCTTTAAATTCCCAGATAGCCCCGCCAATAATGCGCGGCGTGGTGCGCCACTGGTCCCAAAACTCTTTCAGGTTACCTACCGAATTACCCATAGCGTGGGCATATTCCACAAAAAATATTGGCCGATGATCGCCATTTTGCTGGTTGGCCAGCAAGGGTGCTGTATACAAGCCCGGGTACATGCGGCTGATGATATCTACATAGGGCTGATCGATAGGGTTTTGCAGGCGGTGCGAATGGTCGTTAGTTTTTGGATACCGCGGATCATCGGGCGCGATGTAGCCCTCGGCCTGCGGAGTGCCCTGGGCTGGTTCGTAATGTACGGGGCGGGTGATATCAAAATCGTGTACCCAGCCTGCCATAGCCGAGTGGTTAGGCCCGCGGCCGGCCTCGTTACCTAAACTCCAGATGATAATGCTGGGGTGGTTCTTATCGCGCATCACCATGCGGGTAACACGGTCAAGATAAGCGCCCGCCCATTGCGGGTCGTTACTTAGTTTCGAACCTAAGCCGTGGGTTTCCAGGTTGGCCTCGTCTATCACCATAATGCCGTACTGATCGCACAGATCGTACAGGTACGGATCCATTGGGTAATGACTGGTGCGGATGCAGTTGAAGTTAAATTTCTTGATAGTCTGCACATCGCGTAAAATATCTTCGCGCGAAAGGGCCTTGCCTTTTATCGGGTCATGATCGGGGCGGTTAACGCCGTACAGGTAGGTTACCTTTCCGTTAATGAGCAACTTGCTGTCATCCTTGGCAAATTCAATACTGCGAAAACCAACCTTGCAGCTTTTCACTTCCAGCACGTGGCCGGTACTGTCTTCCAAACTCAAGGTTAAAGTGTACAGGTTTGGTTCGTCGGTGCTCCATTTTTCGGGGTTCTTCAATTTGGCTTCCATCAGACCAAACTTCACGTTATCCAGTCGGGGGAAGATCTCGTTTACGATGCTCTCCACACTTTTTTGCAGCGGCTTTTCAAAAACGGCCTTGTCGTGTTTATCGAATAGCTGTGCTTTTAACTGATAGCCGGGGATGGCTTTGCCAGTCAGGTTTTCCATACGCGGGCGAATCATCAGCATGGCATCTTTATAGTCCTTATCCAGTTTGCATTCCCACTGAAAGTCGGCTATACGCAGCTTAGGTTCAGTCAGCAGCATTACCTCGCGGTGGATGCCGCTCATGCGCCATTGATCCTGGTCTTCCAAAAAATAACCGTCGCTCCAGCGGATCACCTGTACCGACAGCACATTCTCGCCAGCCTGCAAATAAGGTGTGATGTTAAATTCGGACGGCAGGAAGCTATCCTCGCCATAACCCAGAAACTGCCCGTTCATCCACACCTTAAAGCCCGAACTTACCCCGCCAAAATGCAGGGTGATGTTCATATCCTTCCAATCGGCCGGAACAGTAAAGGTGCGCTGGTAGCTGCCCACAGCATTGTAATCCTGTGGCACATGCGGCGGGTTCACCGGGCGGAAGGGGTACACGGCGCTTTTGTAGATAGGCTTATCGTACCCCTGCATCTCCATACTTGATGGCACTACGATCTTATGCCAGCCGCTTACTTTGCTTTTATAAAAATCCTGCGGCGCATCAGCAGGTTTGCTGGCGTAGTTAAAATCCCACTTACCGTTTAGGCTTATCATCCTTCCCGACTTTTCTCTGTCGCCTTTTAGTGCATCGGGTATATTACTATAAGAATAAGCGGTTGCCCGGGCCGCATCGCGGTTAATACCATCTACCATTGGGTTTTCCCAGGGTTCATCTTTGTAAATAGATGGCGCGTTGGGGATGGCCGCCGGGGTTTTATCCACCAGTTGAGCAAAGCTCTTGCCGGATATTAATAACAGGATAATTATGCCGATATGCTTGTACATATTAAAAAAAACGCTGCGGCAAGCGTCCACGCTTGCTGCTATTTTAGTGTAAGCGTTCACGCTTACGTTATTATTAAATTAAGCGTGGACGCTTAATCAGGAGTGCGTTCAAGCGTGGACGCTTGAACGGGCGTTGTACTTTCTGTCATGCCGAACTTGTTTCGGCATCCCATAAAACAGGTTGCCGTTATATAGGCAACTTTGCATGTGGGGTCCCGAAACAAGTTCGGGATGACATTTTGGTGTCTACATCGCCGTATACTCCACCGTATATTTCTTGCCCTTAGCAATGCTCACCTCGTAAACATTCTTCCCTTTAGCCACTACCGCACCCTCTTTACATGTTGGCAACGTACTGCTGGTAAATTGCAGGGTACCGGTGCCGGTATCGGCGCTTACTTTTATTTGTTTGGTATCGCAGCGTACGCTGATATCGCCATTAGGTGTGGGCACGCTGCCTTCCATCCATTGCAGGCCGCCAAGTTTGGGGGCGATGATGTATTTGCTGTAGCCCGGCGCGGTTGGTTTTACACCCAGGTAGTATTTACCCAGCAGGTAAATAGGACTGGCACCCCAGGCATGGCACAGGCTTTTTCCAAACTCGCGGCCATACATGCTGTAATGATCGGCCCCCGATTTAGCCGGGTTGTATTCTTCCCAAAAAGTGGTAGCGCCCAGGTTAAGCATGCCGCCCCAGTAGCTTTTCATTTCCTTAAGCACGGCGTTTTGCTCGCCCATGGTACACAGGGCTTCCAGCTCGTAAAAATGCATGTAAGGCGTGGTTATCTTTTGGATCTTATCGTTCATCAGCACGGTCTTTTTTACCTGCTGCTTTTGCGCCTCGGTAAAATAATTGAAGAAGATCGAGAACATATTGCTGTAGCGGGTCACGTTATCGGTTTGTTTACCGTTAACGCGGCTGTGCACCAGCGCGCCTTTTTGGGCATTCCAGTAGTATTGAAATATCTTAGCCTTCAGCGCTGCCGACATTTGCCTATACTTCGCGGCCTCGGCCTTTTCGCCCATCAGGTCGGCGCACAGGCCCATGGTTTCCATACTGCGGCACAGCAATAGCTGCTCAAAGCTTACTTCGCCTTTTTTGCTCAGGCCATCGGCCCAGTCAATAAATGTCCAGTCGCCGGGCAGGCCAACCATCAGGCCGTCCTTATCGCGGCGGGCCAGGCACCAGTTCATCAGGCTTTGCATGCGTGGGTACATTTGTTTGATGAAAGCCTTATCGCCGGTGTACTGGTAATAATCGTGGATACCCAGAAACCAGTAGAACGTATAATCCATAATGGTATTGATATGGCTGGTCACCGGGTCTTTACCACGAAGGGCATACAACGTGCGGGTCACCGTCGGCGAATCGAAGTACAGGTAGTAATTCATGGCGTAGCTTTGGTATGCATCGCCGCTCCAAACCCAGCGGTCGCGTTTTATACCGTCGATAAAGAACTCGCGGGTGTTAAGGTGCAATGTGTAAGCCGCCACATCCCATATTTTATTGATCTGTTCGTCGTTACATTTAAAGCTCCCGCGCTGCTCAACTGGCGAATATTCGTACAGCATCGATGCATCATCGACGGTAACACCACCATCAAATTTGATATTGACATAACGGAACGCCCGGGAGCCCTCAAAAGTAACATCGGCTTTTTGCGACTGATCTATTTGCAATTCGTCCATTAACTCGCCATGATCCGGCGACAGGGCCTCTTCCTTCGATTCGCCGAAATACAGCGTTGCTTTGCCTTTGCCTTTTACGCCCAACAGCTTCACAAAACCAAAGGTTTCTTTACCAAAATCGACCAAAATGCTATTGGCGCTTTTATCTTTCTTCACCGCCTGCTGCTCGGTTACCGGCAACCTGAAAGCCGATGGCGATGTGTTTACCTCGTTAAAATTCCATGCCCCTGCGTTTACATAGGTGGTGGCCGATAGGTCGGAGCTTTTGCCCGATGCATCTATCCACTCCCTGTCCTCGAAAGTGACCAGCCACGATGCATCCGATACCAGCTTATCCCCTTTTACATAAATAGCTGGGGGACTGGCCTGGTTATATACCTTCAGGCTGATGCGGTGTTTACCGGCAGGTATATCGATACTTTTAGGGTATCCCGCAAAGGCTTTCCCATCTATCTTTAAATTGTATTGGCCCTCAACGCCTATCTCCACCTTTTCGGCTTTGGGCAGGTCGATGTCTTTATGGAACTCTACCAATACGTAATGGCTATCCTCTTTCCACAGCGGCGGCAGGAACGCGCCACGCTCGGTACGACGGTTCTGCATTTTGTTGCTTAGCCAGATCTCGTAATCGCCGGGATACCATATCCAGGTAGCCTTTTGCGCTACGGCGGCATCGGCAAAAAACATCATGCCAAGGCATAGGGCTACGCCGATGTATTTGCTTAATTTCTTCAGGTTTAAAATATTGGTCATCATTGGTTAATGTCCGTTAAATACGATATATAAAATTACCATTACCACGCATAACATGGCCCAGGCTATCTTTACTTTTTTAGTTGGTTTAGCAATATCGGCAGCTTGTTCGGCTGTATCGGTATAGCGTACGGGGTTAGGGTCTAACAATGAAATGATGACCGCCGCCACGAACAGCACCGCAAAAACATCGAACGATACCAATAAATAATGCGGCCAGAAATGATATTGCGCCGGTGGGAACACCCACAGGTACATAATGCCCGTGCCTAAACTAAATACCGAGCCTGCCGACAGGATAGCGTTCACCGCCAGTCGACTGGTCCGTTTCCAGAAAACCGTCAGCAGGAACACCACGGCCAGTGGCGGCGCTATAAAGCCTAATACCGATTGGAACACATCAAAAAATTTCAACCCACGGATGCTATCGATAGCCAAAGCCATGCCTACGGCCAGTATGCAACCGGCTATCACTACATAGCGGCCTACGCGTATCAGGTCTTTATTTTGCGCATTGGGGTTTATCTTTTTAGCGTAAACATCCATTGTGAACACGGTGCTCAGCGAGTTTAACGACGAACCGATGGTGCCTACCAATACGGCTATCAGCACTACGATCACCAAGCCGTTCAGCCCGGCGGGGAACAGGTTGGTCACCATGGTCATATAAGCAAACTCGGAATTACTGGTTGGGTAAAGGATAAAGCAGATGATACCCGGCAGGATAAATAATGGCAACGATAATATCTTTAGCCAGCCAATGAAATTGACACCTAATTGCCCCTGTTCTAAATTTTTAGCACCCAATACCGATTGCACCATGGCCTGATCGGTACAGAAGAACGCCACTGCCGCAACCGGGTAACCTAACAGAATGGCGTACCACGGATAATCAGGGTCGGAGCCGGGGCGTATCAAATTCCAAAAGTTGGTTGGTACGCTATGATAGATGGTGGATAAGCCACCTGCTTTATTTACACCGATAACAGCCAGCATGATAGATACCGCTATTAATAATAGCATTTGGAATACATTCACTTTGGCGATGGCTTTTAACCCGCCCGCATAGGCGAACAGGCCCGCGAAGGCCACTAATACAATAACCGACTCCCACATGGGGATACCCAGTATCTGCCTTACCAAAAAACCGCCTGCGAACAGGCCAAGCGACAGCCATGAAATCTGGATCTTGATCAGCGCGTACCAGGCCAGGATATTACGGGTGGAATCGCCATAGCGGTTACCCATAAATTCGGGCATGGTTGATACTTTGGCGGCGATATATCTCGGCGCGAAAACCAGCGCCAGCAGCATCAGGAAGATAAAAGCATACCACTCGAAATTGATGGCTACGATACCCGTTTTAAAGCCGATACTGGCGCAGGCTACCAACATGGACGGCCCCACGTTGGTACCCCACATATTAAAGCCGATACTGCTCCATCCCAGCGATTTATTGGCCAGGAACAGCGTCTCGTCCTCTTCCGATTTTTTCTTTTTACCGAAGCTGGCGCGATACCCGATCACCATCAGGATGACGAGGTAGGCCACCACAATGGCATAATCCAAAGTGGTAAGGCGCGATACGATATTGCGCATGCCCAAGATCATGATGCGGACAATTGATTGCGTGATAAATTGAACTCGGCCAGGATATCATCCACCTTAACTGGCGCGCCGGTTTGTAGCGAACGGTCCATGGCCTGTAACAAAGCTACGGTACCTATGCCTTCTTTTACATCGGGGTAAGCGGTAAAGCCCTGGGTGATGCTATCGGCAAAGTATTCCAAATAATTTTGGTATTCGCCCGCGTGGTGACTTTGTCCCTCAAAACGGAAATAGTATTTAATGGTTTTATCGCCCCACACTACAATTTTCTCTTCGCCTGTTTTATCGGTAATAGCGTATCGCAATTCGTGGTAATCGGCTTGCGATGCGCCTTCGGTACATCGCAAAATGGTGCTCATGCCGCTATCCCGCTGGGCAGGTTGTGTTGGCCCGGTATAGCAACCGCTCACACGCGCTACGCGGCCATCGGCAGTTTTGTAGATAAAGTGCATGGTATCATGATTCTTCAACCCGGCATTTTTGCCGTTGCTGCTGATCATGCCGTAACCCATCACTTCTTCAATATCGGGCATATACCAACGGATAAAATCAACCGGGTGGCTTAAACCGCCATACAGCCACTTGAACGAAGCCTCCAGCGCCCAGGGTTTCTCTAAGAACCAGCGGTGGTCGGCGTGGTATTCCCCCTCAATGGTGATCAGATCGCCCATCAGTCCGGCTTCGTAATCCTTACGCTGGCGTTTAGCCGGCTCAAAAAAGCGGGAACTTTGGCCGATAAACACCTTTTTACCCGACCGGGCAGCTGTTTCCAGCAGTTTGGCCGCATCACTCAGGTCATCAATAAAAGGCTTGGTACAGATGACATTTTTACCTGCCAGCAGCGCTTGTTTTACATGTTGCGCGTGCAGGTGATCGGGCGTGTAAATGGCTATGATATCTATCTCGGCGTCGTCCAGCATTTGCTGGTACTCGGTAGTATAGTGATGAAAGTCGAACTCGTGCGCGCGTTGCTTGCACACCTCAATGCTGCGGTCGCATACCATTTTCAGTTCAACCTTGCTGCTCTGCAACGCTGCCGACATGGTGCTGCGGCCTTCGCCTAATCCTAAAATGCCTATTTTTAACATGGTTCTTATTTAGTCCGGAAAGACGGGAAGACCGAAAGTCCGGAAGATTTAGTATCGGTTTAAAAGTTCTAATATCCGAAAGGCTGTGCTATATAGTTTCATAGGCTGTCCTGCCTCCCCTCCTTCGCTACCTGTCATTGCGAGCGATAGCGCGGCAATCTCGTAGTGTGCAGATCAAACTACGAGATTGCCGCGTCGCCCCTTCACTCATTGCCCAGGCCGCTCCTCGCAATGACAAACTATTTTAACGCCTTCAAAAACACCCAAGTCTCCCCCTTTTTAGTCCCCGGTAAACCTTCCTGGTATTTACTCATCAGCTTATTCCATTCATCAACCCGCGGGTTGTTTTTGGTGGTAAGCGGGTTTAGTTCATCTAAAGTTTTTCCTTTCGGGATGCTGATCACCAGCATCAGTTGCCGCCCATTCCTGAACACCAGTAATTGCTGAAATTGCGCATTACAAAAGCCGTTGGATACCTCGGGCCATTTTTCAAACTGGGTTTTATGATAGTCGAGGTATTCCTGCTGTAGTTTGGGATCGGCAACGAGGTTAGCTGAAAGGAAGATATTGGTCCACTCCTTCGATACGATGGTATCCTTACACATCTTGCGGTTGAAATTGTAAAAAGGCGCGTCGAAGTATTGGATGGTATCGGCAGGATATTCCTTTTTTATCGCGCTTACCAGTTCTTCGGGATTAGAGAGATCGGCATACACGGCAACCCTGTTATTCCAGCGGACAAGGTTTTGATGATCCAACCCGAAGCCTTTTGCAAGGTCATAAAGCGCATGATCGTTAAATACTGAATCTTTGGGGATAATGATCTCTACGATCACCTTTTTGTTAACAAGCGTTTTTGATTTCGACGCGGTATCCGCAACTGGCGCTTTCGCATTATTGCCACCGCAGGCAGCAAGCATGCACAGCGGTATCAGCAAACTGAGAAGCCAGCCGCTATTTTTTAGTAGCCTCATCTTTTTCCTCCTTATGGTTTATGGCCTGATTGGCCGGGTTGGTTTGTTTATACTTCAACAGGTATTGGTAAGGGGGTTCCAAACCCGCGTTTTGTTTAACGGCTGCCGCTACCTGCGGACCGTTATTTTCCCATACATCGCCCGGACCGTTGGCATTCTTCAGGAATTTTTCGGCTGGGCACCAGTTATCCTTTACGGTGATGTAGGATGAACCCTCATCGCAATACAGGTAAAACCAATGCACCGGATCGTGCGCGTAGGGCGCTTTGTAAATACTGTCGACCACATTATTGCTGATTAGCGTCCCCGGTTGTGATGACAGTGTGTAGATGCCCGCCACATCATACATATTACGGGCATAGTGATGAATGCGGTTGGCAGTGATGCGGTTATCGCGCATGGCGTTTTCGGTCTTGGTCCAGCCCCAACCTACGCTGATACCCGTATAGTTGATGTCGGATATTTCGTTATGTGCTATATGGATGTTCTTTACGTAACCCGCGCCAATGCCCACGCAGCCCCAGTCCTCGTTGGTCACATCGCTGATTAGGTTGTTTTCTATCCGGTCGCCGCTGCATACCTCGCGCTGGTCTTTGGGGTTGTAAGGCAGGTGCACTTCTTGCCCCTCATCGCTGAATATACCGTCGAGGATACCCGTGCCCCCAATATCTTTAAACAGATTGCCCTTTATTTCATTATCATGCGTACCTCGTTGGTAGTCCAATCCGGTAGATGCCATATGCTCAAAGCGGCAAGCCTCAAAACCCGTATGATCCGCATAAGCCAAAGCAACAGCAGCAGCCGGGCGACCTACCCATGCCTGGTTCTCCAAACCTTTTTTATCAGGCGTGCCGGGAATTTTCAGCTTGTAGGCATCCGTCATATACATACCCGCCTGATGCGGTACCAATCCTTGCTTTGATGGCAACAACCAGGTGCTATGCTGCAAGGCGATATTCTTGAATTGCACGTACTTTACCGGGTTATCGATAGTGCCTTGTATTTTCACCAGCGTTTCCAGATAAGGTACGGTGACAACGGCTGTACGCATATCCTCCCCGGAACGTGGGATGTAGTAGATCTTTTGCTGGCGCTGATCAAGGAACCACTCGCCGGGTTTATTTAAAAACTGGATAGCATTATTTAAGTAGAATGCCGAGTTACCCGTCTTTTTCGATATCCAGGGCGCCGGCCATGGATGCTCGGATTGTACACGGCTTTCGGGCTGGTAAAATGACAATCTAACACTATCGCCCTGCACTGCGGCATCTTTTATACGCAGCATGGCGATGGCCCACCATTGGTGGATGAACATCTCCATGCCTTTAATATGATTAATATCGATGCCCTTGGGTTTTGGTATCCAGCAGGTCTCGGTCTTTTTATCCCACGATAATATACGGTTCATCAGTGGCGCTTCAGTATCGCGGGCACGGGTTGCTTTTACATCGTTCACCCAAAGCTGGCGAAACTGTAACGCATCGTTGCCGATCATTGGCGCATCGGCTACCCAAACCTTCCCTTTGGCTTCGACAGGCAAGCCGGGGATAATACCCGTTACTTTTTTCCAGCCGCTTATTTGTATACCACCGCTTAGGATAGTTTTTCCATCTGACACACCCTCAATAACGGTAGGGCTATCTTCCGTTCCTGAATCTTCGGGACGGATGAATATCGTCTCATCTAATTGGTAAAGGCCTTGTTCTATTTTTATAGTGATGCCGCCTTTTACTGATGGATCATTCAGGCGGCGTAACTCGCGGGCTTTCCTTAGCGCCATGGTCAGGCTGGCTAAGGGTTGTTCCTTAGTGCCGGTGTTTTTGTCGGAGCCTGTTTTGGTTACGTAGATATCCGCGGCATAAGTGTCAATGGTTATCAGCAGTAGCGATGCAGCAATTATCAGCCCCCTTGTCATTTCGACGAAGCGTAGCGCAGGAGAAATCTTATACGACCTGCTTAGCGGTTTAGCATATCGTATAAGATTTCTCACTACGTTCGAAATGACAAGTTGATTGAGCTGCATACCTAATTACCTGTTTGGAAAATCGACTTCACATAAGCGCTGTTCGCGCTGAAATTCTTTTTCACATTATGCACATCCTTCACATCGCGCGAGCGTTCTATCACCAGCCAGCCACCCCAACCCATTTTATCTAAAGTGGCTTTTACCTTTTTCATATCTATCTTGGGGTCATTCTGCAGCCATTCGCCATCGGTATCGGTGCAGTGGATCATCACAATGTTCTTCGCGCCCAGGGTTTCCAGTTCTTTTTGCAGATCGCGGCTATTATCCAGCGCATCCTGAAAATTGAAATAGCTTTTTATAGCCGGCGAACCGATCTCTTTCAGCAACGCAAGCTGGTCTTTAGCCGGCAGCGCTGTACCGATACCGATAACCACGCCCTCCTTCTCGGCCATTTTGCCTACCGCTTTTAAGCGTTCTACAACAGCCGCGCGGGTTTCAGGCGCTTTAGCAGGGTCGCTGACACCCAGCGGCAGGAAAGCTACTTTTACGCCCATCAGTTTCATGGTAGCAATGCAATCGCCGGTAGCAGCCACGGCGGTCTCGCGGGTAGCGAAAGGCTGGGCGAAGAAGCCGGTCATGGCCAGAGATGGGATTTCGATATTGAGCTCCTTAGATTTATCCAGGAATTGCTTTCGGATAGAATCTACCGTTAAGGTATTCTCAAAAGTAGGGCGCGGGCCCATGCCACCCATATCTACCTCAACGCCATCGGCACCAATGGTTTTGGTTAACTGGAACGCGCCCAGCTTTTGCCTTTTCAGGATCATGATATCGGCAACGGCCACTTTGTAACGTTGCTTTGTTTGTGCCGGTGCTTTGATAGCCGGGATGGCCATTAAACCCATCAACGCTATGATTACTTGCTTTTTCATCGTATTATTTTTTTGTCGCCGCGGCGAATACTTTTTCTAACTGATCGAACCCGTGGATGGCCCCTGCAGGCAGTTTCTCACCCTTATCGCCAAACACATACATGGCCGGTTCCTTCTCCACCGTTACGTGCGATTCATCGATATTGCCATCCTTATCCTGAACAGCCTTCAGATCTAAATGGAAGTTCTTAGCCAGGAATTTGTACAGGGGGATGCGCTTGCTCGGGCCAAAATCGTGCTTGTCATTGGGCAGGTGCACATTCTCTACCAGATCGGCCGCGCCGTAGTAGCCGTATACTTTTTTAATGTACGGAAAGTCGTGTTCGGGCATGTGCTGTGTCCAGTCGCTGCCGTCAGAGATCAGCAGTTGCGGGTGCGGAGCGGCCATGGCTGACAGTTCCATGTTATCGCTACCGCCGCCGCATTGGGCTATTGGCATCCCGCTTTCGCAGGGGCAACCGCCGTAAAAATACGACGACATCGAAACCACGGGGGCTGTAAGTGTGAGGCGCTCATCCAATGCGCCCATTAAAGCGGTATGGCTGCCGCCTCCCGAACCACCGCTGATGCCTACCCTTGTTGGATCTGTCTCTTTTAGCGATAGAACGTAATCCAGTATTCTGATGGCACCTAAAGTTTGTACGGTTTGCGCAAGAGAGCGGCGATGATCTTCCGATTTAAATTGCAGCAACGATTCGCCCCAGGCAAACAGGTCATAGCTGTAGGCCATAGCACCCATACGGGCAATATTGGCGCAGCGGATCTGGCAATCGGCACGGTAACGTTGCTTATCCCAATGCCCATCCGGACTTAACACTACCGGGATCTTGCCTTTAATTTTGGCAGGCTTATACAGCGAACCGTTAATGTACAAACCGGGCAATATCTCAATGGCAATATTCTCTACCGTATAACCATCGTAAACACGCTTTGGCGTGATGATAGGTGCCGATGCCGGTTTTGCAGGCAGCGGCGATAATTGCAAAGCAGCATATAATTGCGGGCGAAGTAAAGCTTTGCGCTCTTCAAACCCGGCCTTATCGTGGTATTGGGATGCGATGCGGTCCAGCTCTTTCCAGCCGTCTTCTACCGGCCAGTTGTAGTATTCGTACTCTTTTAGTTTGTAAACACCGGGCGCTTCCTTGTTCACCTTCATATTCAGGGGCATCAGCACATTGGCCAGCGTTTGGTCAACATCCGGGCGGAAGGCCCATTCGGCATATTTTACGGTCTTATCCTTAACCAGCTTTTCGTCTATCTTTATCTTTACGTGATACCGCCCGATGATCTCGTTCAGCACATCCTTCAATGGCTTGGGATAGCCCGCATCGGAGTTTTGCTGTGCCTGCGAAAAGCCGGCAACAGTCATCAATCCCGATAATAGAAACAATACTTTTTTCATCGTTTATTTCATTACGTCAACCTCGCCGGTTACTACAGGTAAGGTGTAACCTTTCACAGCCGGCCAAACGCCATCTTTTATCTCTTTCATTTCCAGCTTAGCCGGATCGATCACCACATGTTTTATCTTTTGCCTGCGCCAGGTATATACAATGTGCACCATACCATCCGATGCCTGGATAACCGATGGGTACGAGTACTGGCTGATCGGCGAATCTTCCAATATCGCCGAAGCGTACCAGTTCACACCATCTTTAGATACGGCCACATTCAACGGCGTGCGGGCGCCTTTCACTTCTTTACCCGGCGGCAATACGTGGTTGTATACCAGCAATTGGCGACCATCTTTCAGCGTTACCGCATCGGTACCCGAGTTATTATTCGGAAGCGATGTTTTCTCCAGTTTCGACCATGTTTTGCCGTTATCGCTTGACCATGCCGTTAATACCGCGCGGTTTTGGCTGCGGCAAAGGATCTGCAAACGGCCATCTTTATGGAACAGGATGCTGGGTTGTATAGCATTCATTTCGCCTTTGGCTTCATTAATTGGGCCTATCATCGTCCAGTTTTTACCCCAATCCTTAGTTGCTTCAAAATGCACCTGCCAGCCTTTGCCCTCAGTACTGGTTGGCGACATCAGTGTGCCGTCACCTAGCAAAACGGGCTTATTTTTTATCGGACCTAAAAATCCTTCAGGCAAAGCTTTCTGCGCCGACCAGGTGATGCCACCGTCTGATGATGTTTTCAAAAATCCCTTCCATGTTGATGGACTTGGGCCGATCTTGTAAAACAACATCAAATCGCCGCCTGGGATTTGGTACAATACCGGGTTCCAGGTTGGATAACGCAGGGTGTCGTTTTGGATACCGTTGGCTACGTTAATAGCTTCGGTCCATTTACCGTTTACCAGGCGGCTTACCCAGATACATACATCAGGGTTACGCTCTTTGGTACCACCGAACCAGGCGGCCACAAAACCGGTTTTGGTTTGCGCTATGGTTGAGGCATGGCACTCCGGATATGGGGCTTTTTCGTAGATGAATTCATCTTTAATAATCCCCTTGCGCCATGGGTTAGTTTGTGCTAAAGCAACTATGCCAATGATGGCTGTAAATACGGTTAATGAAAGTCTTTTTATCATGTTTCCTTATGTTCTATTGTTTTGCCGCGGCTTTATCCTTTGCAGCTTTATCTGCCGCCTTTTTAGCGATGATGGCTTTGGTATAATCGCCGTATAACTGGTGCCAGTTGCGGCCGTGTTCGTTCAGGTATTGTTCGTTCTTGGTTTTGTAGATCTCAAAAATTGCCGATACCTGCTTAATATTTTTAAAATCTACCGCCTGCTCACGCGCTAGTTTCAGGTTGGCTAAAATGGCGGCTTCTTCGGTCGGGGTCAGATCGGGCACGATAGATTTATAGCCATTCAGCGTGAAAGCTACTTTGCCGATGGTGTATTTATCCAGTATCACTTCCACCTGTTCTTCGGCCAGGTCTTTGCGCAAACCGGCCATCAAATTTTCGTGTACCGATCTTGGGATAGATGAGTTAACAATGATCTGCCTGTCCATTTCGCTCAGCGGCTTACCCGATAATGGGTTGATGCCGGCCGGTACCATATCGGCGTTGTGAGCGTTGTTCCAGTCGCGCACGGCTTTCAAATGCGTGGTAACCACATCCTTTACACGGGCGGCTTTATCAGCATCGGTTAAGTTTAATGCGGCCACATACTCAGCAGCTTTTTTGGCAACGTCCGCGTCGGCCTTTGCCTGTGCTTCAGGCGAGGCATCGGCTTTGGGCTTTGCAGTTTCCTGCGCCTTAACCATAGTGGTTAAAGACAGCATTGCCACGAGTACTAAACCTATCCTGTTCAATTTTTTCATATCTGCTTAATTAATACTATCGAATACATAATCGCCCGAACCTACTTCAAACAAAGCCCGGCCATTTTCCATCCGGATGAATTTCACGCCTTTTGACGTTGCCGCTTTTTGTCCGCTTTCCATCACCGCTGCGGCCGATTTAGCCGGAACATAAACCATGGCGGTGGTATTAGCCGGGATACTGATCTTCCAGTTAAACCGACCTCCATCTTTTTTCCAGCTGCTTTTTACCATGCCGTGGATAGAATGGTACGACGCATTCACAAAGTCCAACCCATCTACCGGCTCGGGTTTCATCACGATCTTTTTAAAGGCGATATCCTTGCTATCCGATTTTATCCCGGCCAGGTTTTCGTAAAACCAAACCAGTAGGTCGCCCAGAAGCATCACGTGGTTTTGCGAGTTCATGGATGGGTTGGCGGTATCGCCATTCCACAATTCCCAAAAAGTGGTGGCTCCTTTGTTCACCATGTAGCCCCAGCTCGGATAATCGGTATTGGTGGTCATTCGCCAGGCAATATCAGCACGACCGCGATCAGTCAAACCGCGCATCAACCATTGGGTACCAATTACCCCCGTGCTGATGTGGCCTTTATTGGCGACGAGTATCTTATCTTCGATATTTTTAAAAACATCTTTTTTAGCCGTTTCCGGCACCATGTCAAAGTAAAGCGGCAGCAGGTTTGATGTTACCGAGTTATTAGCATACTGCCGCGTTTTATCATCAAAATAAGTTTGATTGAACCTGGTTTTTATCTTCGAGGCCAGTTGGGCAAAGTCCTTTACGTCCTGCGGCTTATTCAGCAATTGGGCAAAGTTTTGCATCATCCCCAGCAGCTTATAATAGTAAGCCGTAGCGATCAGTTTGCCATCTGTAGTTCGCAAGGTATCTTTACTATGGATCAGTTCCGGCGATTCGGGCGGTACGCACCAATCGCCATATTTATCTTTGGTTTCGATGTAATCCTTCATAAAAGTGCGCATATAAACCAGCCACTTTTTCATGGATGCGTAGTGTTTGCTCAGCGCTTCCTTATCGCCATATTGATGATACAACATACCGGCTACCTGCAAATAAGTGGCAGGCCAGGTCATGTTATCGCTGTAATAATTCCAGTAAGCGGGGGCTACATCAGGGATGGAACCGTTAGGTTTTTGCGCCTGTTCGATATCATCCAACCATTTGGCATACAGCTTGGCATTATCAAACACAAAACTTTCGCTGTACGATCCGGTGGCATGATCGGCCAGCCAGGGCATACGCTCGTTACGCTGCGGGCAATCCAGCGGCATACCTTTGTAATTGCCTTGTATCCCCCAAACAGCATTGCGGTATATTTTATTCACCAGGTTGTTAGATGTTTCAAAACTTCCGGTTACCGGCAAATCATCGTTTACAACTTGCCCCTCAAAATCGTTAACAGTTGGCGTGCCCGGATAGTCCACGATCTCTACATACCGGAAACCATGGTAAACGAATACCGGGTGCCAGCTTTCTTCGCCTCCGCCTTTCAGGGTATACACATCGGTCACCTTGGCATCTCGCAGGTTGGCTACGTATAGTTCACCATCCTTTTGAGTGGTTTCGGCGTAGCGTAATTGTACTTTCTGTCCGTGCATACCACGCACCTTCATATTCAGCCAACCCACCATATTCTGCCCCATATCCATCACATACATCCCGGGTTTGACCAGTTTTACCGATAGCGGTTTAACCGTTTGCACCACGCGGATAGGCTCGTTCATCTGTCCCACCAGTTTGCCGCCGGATGCTTGCACCAGTTCGGGCTTCAGCCATTTGGCGTCGTTAAAACCGATGGTATTCCAACCCGGCATTTCCTTAGTAGCATCGTATTCCTCGCCATCGTATTCGTTGTTGGTGCGGATGGGGCCATCGGCAGTGAACTTCCAGCTACCGTCACTGATGATGGTTTGCTTTGTTCCGTTGTTATATTCTAACTCCAGTTGCAGCAGCATTTTAGGGAAACCGAACTCCTTAATTTTTTGAGGCTTGTACTTGGGCCGCATGGTAAAAAAACGCCCGTTGCCTAATGCGGTTGCAATGGCATTTGTTCCCTGTTTGATGTTTTTGGTAACATCGAAAGTGTTGTAGATAACCGACTTTGTGTAATCGGTAGGTGGGGTAGATAAAACCTGGTCGCCGATAGGCTGCCCGTTGATGAATAACTCGTAATGACCTAGTCCCACCATGTAAACCGTAGCTTTTTTTATACCTGATGCCGCATCGAATTGCTTGCGGTAATAACGTGCCGATAAACGCGAGAACTTAGAAACGCTATCCCAGGGGAAACCGTTATCATAACCTATCCATTTGGCTTTCCAATCAGCAGGGTTTAGCAAACCAACACTCCAACTGGCGGGTTGGCTCCATGTGCTTTCACCGTTGCTTGTCCATACTTTAACTTTCCAGTAACAAGCCGTGCGACTGGCCAATGGTTTGCCTGCATAGTTAATCTGCACCGAACGATCTGACGTAATTTTGTGTGAATCCCACAGGTCGCCAATATTGGCGGTCAGTTTAGCCCGAGTAGAAGCCACCAAAATTTGATAGGCAGTTTGACTGATGCCACGCCCATCGCCGGTGATTTCCCAACTTAAACGCGGGGATGTGGTTTGGATTCCCTGCGGGTTCATCAGCATTTCGCAACGCAGATTTTGCGTGCCGATAGCGGCGAAGCATTGGCAGCTTAGCAGCAGCAATGCCAGCAGGGCGATATATGCGCGGTTTATCATTTCCCCGAAAAATCAAAGTACAAGGTGATATTCAAAGCCATATTGATATCGCGGTAGTAATCGAAATACTTATTAGGGAAACCCTGCGTACCCAATTTCTCCGGTTTTTGCGATTTGGTACCGATAGGCGTGATCCCGTTCATGAACGATATATCGCCCGAAGGGAACGCCGGTGCCGTGTTATAGGTTTTTTTAGGATTGGCCGGGGTGAACAAACGCATAAATACGTCGCGGTTATCGCAAACTATGGTTACAGGCTGACCAGTAGTATTCAGTTTCATCCAGTACAGGTTAGAATAATAGCCTTTAAATTCGGGGTATTGCACCATACCCTGCCCGGTGATGGTATTGTTATAGGTTTTATCCCATACATTCAGCGTTACGCCTTTCATGCGGTTTTTCCATACGCGGTAAGGGCCATCGCCCATATAGGTTACGCCTTTTACATCTTTTTCGGGGTATGAGAAGCTGATACCCATCAGGTTGCCTTCTTCACCAACCGGCCAATAGCGCATAGATAGCTCCACCCATCCCGATGGATAGATGGTCCATTGCATTTGCGCAGCGTTGGCCTTTTTCTCGAACTCGCCCTCAACGATCACGTTGTCGCCATCGTATCGATACTTCAATCGTTGGAAGCCGGTCTTGTCGCCGCCCTCGGCCAGTACCGGGCCGTTATTGAAAGGGATATTACCTTTGGCGTTTTTAACACTGGCTAATACACCACTTGCACGTTTAAATTCAAGCTCGATGCCGTTGGCGCTTACTTTATACAGCGAGTCGGTTTCTTTGATAGTTGGTTTGTTGCTGCCGGCTTTAGTTACCATACGTGCGGTAATGGCATCATGACCGGTAATTGGCCAGCTCCAGGTATACAGTTCGCGCTTATCCGGACCGTAAGCCGTCATGTACAGCACATCATAATTTTGCCAGCCGGCAGGCAGGGCCATTTGCAAGTATCCGTTCTGCCCCGGTGCCACATCAGGTGATGCGATAGCGCCCGACTTTGCATCGGCCGCTACTTTATGGAATGCGTCGCTTAGTTTAATTAATTTATAGCTAAACGTACACTGCTTCAGGTTGGTGAAGAAATAACGGTTCTCCAGGCGCAATTTGCCATCAAACTTTGGCGTCATCTCGCGTGGTTCTAACCGAACAGGGCACCAGATCTCTTTAATAGCGTTATAGCTGCCCTCTTTTTCGTGGTAGGGGCCAACTATACCATCAGGACCGTGATCGCCATCGCTGTCCAACTCGCCGTTTTTATCGGTACGCACTACGGCTTCATCGGCAAATACCCATAAAAAGCCCCCGGCCGATAGCGGTGTATGCCACATCAGTTCCCAAAAATCATCCAGCCCGGCACCAAGGCCGCCGTCATACAAACCGTGCAAAAACTCGGTCGGGAAGGTTACATCATGCCCATGGAAATTGGTGGCCGTACCATAATCGTAGTTGATATAATGTTGAGTGTTAGTTCCGTTATAGATCGTCCAGGGATGGATAAGCGGTCGGCGCTGCGGATCTAAATCGCCGAATAAATGGTCGAGGTTAAGGTTAAAGCCGCCTTCGTTGCCATTATCCCAAACTACAATGGCCGGGTGGTTCACATCCTTTTCTATCATTTCATGCACCAGTTTGGCGCCTACTTCGTTATCGTAGTTACCGTGCCAGCCGGTCAGTTCATCCAGCACAAAAAGGCCAAGCGAATCGCAGGCATCAAGGAAATGTTCATCGGGTGGATAATGCGACATGCGCACCGCGTTCATGTTCATATCCTTGATCATCTTCACATCGGCAATGCTTTGTGTTTTATTCAATGCCCTACCGGTGGTAGGCCAGAACGAGTGGCGGTTAACACCTTTAAATTTGATCTTTACATTATTCACATAAATACCGTCGTGCACACGCAGCTCTACCGTGCGGAAGCCGAAGCGCTGTTTTACGGTGTGGGTTACTTTACCACCCTGGTTCAGTGTGAATACTACATTATACAGGTTAGGAAATTCCGGCGACCATAATTTTGGCGACGTGATATTACCCGAGATCTTGATCGTGGTATCACCCGCCTTCACCCCGGCAGAAAATCCCGGACCGAATTTTTTACCGTCCAACGTATACACCTGCCCGGTAACCGAGCCTGCTTTCACCGATGCCAGTTTCAGTTGCGCGTTGAAAACACCGCTGGCCTTGGCATCAATAGCCACCGCTTTTACGTGAGCCTTAGGAAATGCCTCTAAAAATACCGGGCGGAAGATGCCCCCGAATACCCAGAAATCGGCCTTGCGCTCGGCATTGTTTACCGATGCGTTGGCCGAATATTTGGCTACCGTTACTTCCAGCAGATTAGTTTTGCCGTAGTTCAATAAATTAGTGATATCATACTTGAATCGATAGAACGACCCCTGATGGATAGGCCCTACCGATTTGCCGTTCAACTTCACTTCGGTATCGGTCATCGAACCATCGAAAACGATATTTACCGCCTTGCCCTGCCATGCCGCGGGCACAGTAAATTCGTGTTTGTACAGGCCTTTTTCACGGCCTTTCAGGCTGTCTTTATCTAAACCATAATTGTATTTACCAAAGCCCTGCAACTCCCAGTTTGATGGCACGGGGATGGTAGTCCATTTGCCCGAATTGCGGCCCTCGGTGCAGTAGAACTGCCAGTTAACGGTATGGTCGCTGCCGGTACCGCTCAGGAAAACCTTTTGGGTCTCCTGCGCGCGCAGGTTAAAGCCTGCCAGCAACAGCAGGGCAAATAGCATCAGTTTAGTTCCGGCGGTTCTCATATATTATCGTGTATAAAGCACATTTGGGTTATCTGTTCTGAATGGCTGGGCAGGCAAACCGTTCTTATTAAAAAAATTAGGTTGGGCATCTTCGATCCAGGCAAAACGTACAGCTACGGGGGCCTTCACCGTAGCCGCCGACACTTCTACTTTATTACCTTTTATAACTGCGATAGCTGGTACGAACTTCCCATCCTTGCCTGCAATTGTAAAATGAGTTAAAGGCTTACCGTCATGACTAACTAAACCATCACCTATGCCTGAAAAGGAAAGGATCATTTTATCCCCATCCACAAATTTCCCGTTATATACCGGCCCCGAATAAACAACGGGCTTATGATATGTTTTCGCTAAAGCCACTAATTCAAGCCGCCTCCCGATCTCCCACTTAAACATAGGGTGCAGGTTCTTTACATCATCATTAAGATCGGTGGTACTTATCATACCCATATTAGCCTGATGCTGCATCATTCCCTGCGCTTCCCAAAAAAGAGGTAATGTTTCGGGGGTTATGACCACTGTAGACTTCATTTTTGAATAGTAATACGGAACTATCTGCACGTAATAAACCGGCAATTGCTGATCTTTCCATGCCGTTCGCCATGAATTGACCAGCATTTCCATTTTATCCATATAACTTTCACGCTCGGTCATATTGGCTTCGCCCTGGTACCATAAAAAACCGCGTAGGGATAAGGGGACAAGCGGCTCTATCATCCTATGCCAAAATTTACCATCAGCACCACTCACCTGTGCCGAATCTTTGCTTATCCTCTTAAAATTTTTTGAATTATCAAATTCGGTTTCGGGTATCCATGGCTCGATACGGCTACCGCTGATAGCCGCACAGATCACGCCCACCGGTACTTTCAAATCATGGTTTAAGTTCTTCGCAAAGAAATATCCCGCTGCAGAGAATGCCCGCAATGCTGAATCCTGCGCGATGCTCCAACCCGAATGGGTGGAATCGGGTTTGGCTAAATTCTTTTGGGTGACCAAAAATATCCTGATCTGCGGGTTATGTGCGTGTTCTATTTCATCAACCGGCGAGTAGGCGGTGGTCATGGTATCGGGTTTGTTTACTTTGCTATTTTTCCGCATCTCGTACGACATGTTCGACTGGCCCGAGCATAGCCAAACCTCGCCTACCAAAATATCGGTTAGCTTGATGGTGTTGGTACCCGAAATGATCAGCGTTTCGCCTTTGGCCGATGCCGGCATGGCATCCAGCATTACCTGCCATTTGCCAGATGCATCAGCAGCAGTGCTTTTACTTTGCTTACCGAATTTTACGGTCACTTTTTCTCCAACCGAAGCTGTGCCCCAAACGGGTATTGGTTTTTCGCGCTGCAGCACCATGCCGTTGCCCAATATTTTAGGCAATACCACTTCTGCCGAAGCACCGATGCGGCAAGCTAACAGTATCAGTAGTGTATATATTCCCCGCAGCTTCATCCTGTTAATTATTTTGTGTTTTGAACGATTTGATATAGAATACTGCCGGTTTGGCCTGCTCGCCTGCTTTCGGCAGGTCATAGTCCTGATCGGTAGGGGTATCGGCATCCGGGAAACGGCGTACGCTACCAGTGCGGAATACCACCCGCTTAACCGATAATACCGGAGCGAAGAACAAGTTCGGCGCCAGATCTTTGCCATTTACATTCAAGTAGTAGAAACGGGTATCGGTATTCAGTTTCAATACGATGTGCAGCGGTTTACCGGCTTCATACTTCATTAAACTCTTGCTGCGATAGCCCGCCTTGGTGATCAAATTCCCGGTCGAATCCAGCGTTAAGCGGATGGCTGCGTCGCCTTTGGCATTTTGAAACTCGATATCCAGTATGCCGGTATTAGCTTGACCTGGTACGATGGTAAAGTCTGCCATCATGCGTTTGGCTTCGGGCACCACCCGTTCGGCACGCGCGTAGTCAAAAGGGTCTTTATCGTTCAGCGCTAAGGCTTTGCTGCCATCGGCCATTTTTTCAATATCTACCTTAGCCCATAGCGGACTGAACGTATTCCATTTATCCAGCTCCTTACCGGCAGGCAGGGCGTTAAAATCTTCGTTCGCGGGGCCATCGGCCACATCGGTGATGGGCACGGGGATAGATGATACCCAGATATCTTCCTTGTTCATGCTGTAAGTAACCCAAAGTTTACCATCGGGGACGATACCGTTACCCTCGTCGATACCGCGGGTATACTGCGGGCCGTATGATTTATAGGCGCCGCCGTAACGCATGGTAGAGATCTCGCCGTTAACCAGCAGCAGGTTGGTATAATCCAGCCCATCCTTACTTACCGACACGGCCAGCGGCCAACGAAACTCGGACGGGTTATATACCGTGGCATATTTTCCGTCGGATGTTCTTTGCCCCCATATTTTGGCGTTGCTGGTTACAATGCGTGGCGCGCGGGTAGCGTTTTCGGGCCAGGTTTTGCCATTATCGGTGCTGATAGCGGTCAGGCCGTTCTTCCATAAACCAACTACACGGCCATCGTTCAGGTGGTAAAAGCTGAACGCCTTATATTCTTTATGCAAGGGGATCAGCGGGTCTTTGCGGTCGGTTTCCTCTATCCATTGCATCATCATCAGCGGGTTGGCCATCAGCTCATCGCAGGCCTGTACAAAGCCTTTATCCTTACTGGTTTTATAGAACGGATACGAGGTATTCTTCTCGTTCCATTTGGGGTTGTAGTGGATGAAATAGACCGGCCCGTACTTACCATCGGGTAAAACTTCGCGCACTACGCGGCCAATGCCCAAACCATCATTCGGGTCATCATGCGGGCCAAGGCAGATCCCGTAAAAACCCAGCACCAGTAAACGGTTTGATTTTGAGGTGTAAAAACCCATACGCTGGTGCATTACCGCATAAAGGTCCTTAGCTACTTCAGTACGGCCCTCTTTGGTAGTGCCATCAGGTATTTTATATTGCGGGAAAACCACTTCGGGTTTGCTCCAGTTCTGGCCGTCTTTCGAGGTGATCAGCAAAGTTTGTCCCGGCGGCACACTCTCGCCCACCTTATCGCTCAGGTATTCTACATAAAACGTATTCTTCCAGTAAGCCAGCATAGGGGCATGGTTATAAGTAAAACCAAAGCCCTCGGCCAGTTCGGGGTGCTCGCGGTTAGCGCGGAATATCTGCATATTATGTACCCCAACGGCTGGTGTTAACTGCCCGTGGTGATAATCTACATTGACTACCGTTTGCCCGGTATAATGCACGGTATCCTGCGCCCGCGCCGTTAAGCACAAACCCAGGATGGAGAAAATATATAAAGCGATATTCCTGCTCATGTCTTTTTATTGTCCGGCGGCTTTTTTCAGGCCGTCCAGTATTTTAGGTGTTACTTTAAAAATGGTGCCGTGCTTATGGCCCTCAGGCACTTTTACACTGTCGCTTACATCGGTAAAGGTTTTAAAATCGGTGGTACGCATAGCGCCATAGCGTTTCAGCCGGTACGAATCGTAATAGATCAGCCAATCGTTACCGGCCTTAATAGCCGATGGCCCCTCGCTGTACATTTCAGTAAAGCGTTTCGTATAGTCATGATATGGGCCAAGCGGACTTTCGGCAAAGGCCACCAGTATATTGCGGTTGGGGCGGGTATTATCTTTCATCACCAGCACATAATCGCCTTTACCACGTTTGATGATCTCGGCATCTATCACGCTGAAACCGGGATCAAGAAACAATTTGGTCGGACTGAAAGTCTTGAAATCCTTAGTAGCGGTATAATACAGACGGTGGTTATTATCCTCATCCTCCTGCCCTTTCGGGAATCGGCCGGGGATGCACGAAGCCCATACAATAATGTATTGCCCGGCCTCATCATCATAAAACAATTCGGGCGCCCAGGCATTTTTGGTAGTTGGTTCATAACCCATTACGTTAATATGCTCCTCTTCCGACCAATGCACCAAATCCTTTGAACTGGCATGACCGATACCCTGGTCATTCTTCCAGTTGGTGGTCCATACTAAATGAAATGTAGCATCAGGCCCCTGGGTGATGGATGGGTCGCGCATGATCTTGGCATCGCCCACCAGTGGTTTCAGGTAAATGTGGTTCAGGTCGGTCCAGTGCCAGGCATCTTTGCTGTATAAAAAACGCAAGCCCTCATCAGCCGGTTCGTGGAACGAACTGAACACGTAAATGCTTTTACTGCTTTTGCACGCTACCATTAGCATAGCGGCAAAGCCCATCAGCATATATTTTACTTTACTGCTCATCACTGTTTATATCGAATCAAGTATCAGCACCCAATCGTTACCATTTTTCTTTTCGCCGGGCGGGTTAAATTTCATCGCTTTAGCTTTAGCAAAAGTGCCGATAGCAGCAGTTTGTCCGTTGCGCGGGTTATACCATGCTGCTTTTACTTTGCTGCCCGCTAACTCCATCGCATTTATCTGCATATCGCGACCGTTATAAGTGTATACAAAGGCGTAGTTTTTACCACGTGTGCCCATCAGCCTGTCGTAGCGCTCGCCTTGTCCGGCGGCGACCAGGTTCTGATCGGGGATACGATCAAAATATGATCGTGATAGCATCAGCTTTTTCAGGTAGCCCATTTGTTTAGCGCCCGGCATATTGATGCCTTCGGTCCACGGCATTACCGATCCGTATGAACCCATTTTTTCGCCGGCCTTGTGCATCTGCATCACATCGTTATTGCCATAGGTATAGCCGCAGCCGCCTGCAAAAACCGACCAGTAACCGTAACGGCGCACCTCTGCAGCGTTCCAGCGGGGCAGTTTAATATCGTGCAGACCGTAAGGGATATTTTCGTATGATGGCTCTGCATCAAGCGTGGGCTTAACGGGTGTTTTGGCGTAGTCGTCGTTCACGTATTTCCAGTTATCCTCGCCGTAATTCAGGTCTTTTTTAGCGGTATCCTGCGCATAGGTTTGGTGGCCCGATTGGAAACAGTTAAAGTTCAGCCAATCCTCGTTATGGAACCAGGTAGATGACTGCGTACGCCCGCGCGGATGGAAGGTCATCAGATGCGTTGGGTCGATATCGTGGATGGTATTGCCTATCGCTTTCCATGTTTTTAAGGAATCGGTACCGGGAACATCTCCACCGTTCATCCAAAGGATGTTTGAATAACCTTTATAACGGTTAGCCAGAAATTCGGCGTAGGCTTTACCCTGGCTTTGTGTGATATGGCTTTCCTTTACTACCGAACCCCATACCGGCACCAGGGCAATATATAAACCCCGCTCGGCAGCGCGGCTGATTATCCAATCGATATGGTCCCAGTAATCATATTCCTTACCTTTACCATACGTATTACCGGGTGTAACCTTCGGTTCAGCTATCTTTTTATTGGTCAATGCCGAATCGCCGTAGGCGTTCACTTCTTTACTGCTGTGCACCACCATGGCCTGTATCACGTTGAAGCCTTGCTTTTGGCGGGTGTCGAGATACTGGATAGCTTCCTGCCTGTTCAGCTTAGAAAAGAGCAGCCAGCCAGTATCGCCCAGCCAAAAGAATGGCTTGCCCCCGGCAGTAAAATAGCGGTGATTATCCGATATTTTAATAACCGGCAATGCCTTTTCCTGTCCCGTTTTAAAAGCAAAAAGCAGGCAGCAGGTAATGCCCGACAGTATTAATTTCTTCATCGTTTATATTTAGATGCGGCTTAGCCATAGTATGGCCGGTCCGGTTTTAGGTGCTTTCAGTTCGATTCCCTCGCCGCCTTTGATTTGCTGGCTACCAGGCATGACCTCCCCTGTTTTAGGGTCGATCCATTGTACTTTATAATTGATATTGGCTGTTAGCTTTGGTTTAATGGCGCTATCACTTTCGCTATATACGATGCAGCCTTTTGCTCCGCCCAATGCCCACTGGCCTTTTGGCGCGCCCGATAATTCTACAGGCAACATAGTAGCCGCGTCGGTCAGCAATTGTTTATCAGTGTGGGCAGGCAACACCGGTAACGATCCGCCGGCAATAAACACGGCCCAGCCAAAATGATCAAAACCATCGGCCGAGAACAGTACCGCTTTTTCGGGGTATTTAACGCGATACTCGTGCACAGCATTGTATACCGATTCGAAAGATACGGCTTTAGGTTTAAATACGCGCTCCTGCTGGCGCGGGGCCAGGCTTTGGCCGCCAAGTGGGGCATACAGTTTGCCGCTGCCCTCGTAATACCAGTAACGGATATCGATAGCGTTAATTACAGATGCCTTAGATGGATCATTCAGTATGCCATCCTGCACATCTTTGGTAGCGCTTAGGGTGATGATTTGTTTTTGTTTGTGGGCGATCTCCCATTGCTTTACCGTTTCTACCCAAAACTGCATAAAATGCAGCGGACCGGTAAACTCGGCGCTGGTGGCCTGCAATACGCCGTTGTTGCCTGCAAAGTTGTCCATACATTTGTTGATGTAGGCCACCAATAGTTTGCGGCGGGCCGGATCGGTCTCATCATAAAATTGTTCGGCCATAAACTGGCGTTTATCGCCCGCGTAATTAACAGGCTCGGGGAAACCGGTGCTGTTGATGTTATTGGCCGTACGCCACGGGAAATCGGTATAGTGCGCACCAGCCTCAATAATATTATGCTGGAAGAAGTTATTGTGGAACAACACCAACCCCTTCTGATCGGCCAGGTCGGCAAATTGCTTCAGGCGGCTCCAGTACCAGATGTTGTATTTGGTCAAATCATATTTGCTCAACCCATCATAAGCCAGATCTTTCTCGCTTCCGCTGCGGCCGAAAGGCAACTCGTAAAACGGTGCCCAAACATCGCCATCGGCCCGGCGGATACGTTCGTGATCGTCGCGACGGCGCTCGTACCATAGGCCATAATTATGTTCTAAAACTACGGTGTGGCTATTCAGCAGCCAGTCGCTTACTTCGTTCAGGTCGTCGGTTAGGCCTGTACCGGTGCGGCCGGGTACCCAGCGTGTAATATCGGGCTTGGCGGTCTTTTCTAAATAATTGGGTTTTACGTTACCGTTCCACCAGGGGCTTTCGTAATGCATGCCCTGCAAAATGCTATTGCCACGCACCAGCCAGCCATTTTTGATGGCCATTGCAGGCGCAAGCGCCGGGGTGGCTGGCGTTTTATAACCGATATCATCAATACTCTTTGCTCCTGCGGATGCAATGCTGATGGGTTTACGTTTCGAAGCGCTATTCACCCAATCGCCCATGGTAGTTTGTGGCTTGCGTGCTTCAGCCATCAGCGCGGCAGCTTGTTCGGGCGTTGGGCTGCTGGATGGTTCGGTCATGATCTGCAGGATATCGGCCTGCTTGCTCACATCTTTACCTAAACGATCTGTTAACTGCGCATAGAAAAAGCTGCGGGGGGCGATGGTACTATTGGCCGATTCCCAATAACCATTACCACCAAATTGCGCCCAGGCACCGTAGGCCCAGTTTTGTGCGGTTGGCGGCGCGTAACAATCTATATGGGCGGCGGTGCAATTCCACAACATGCTATTGGCTGCGTTCCAGCCGGCGCCTTGTCCGTCCTGTTCGCGGTTCTTGTAGCTGATGGCTTGCCCGTCGATACTGGTTACATCAAACAATACGCCCGATGCCCAGCTGTCCAAACCGCCGCTAAAACTTAACGACTGTGAACCCATACACTGTACAAAAGCCGTTGGACCAGGCGTGCAGAAGCCGGTGCCAAAATCGTGATATCCCTGTTCAGAATACAAGCGCTGGAACAGCGTTTGCCCGCCCATGGTCCAGAATGTATTACGACGGTAACCACCTATTTCAGATACAGGTGCCAGCGAGCGGCAGTCCTCAACGGTAACGCGGTTAGCGGTTTCCAACACAAATACAGCAGATCCCGCAAAATGCTGAAAGGTAACCTGGCGTACCCAGGCATCGCTCACATTTTCCATGGTAATGGCCATCCAGCGGTGGGCTTCGTCTTTTGGGTTAGTAGTATCGTAAGCTGATCTTAATAAAATATTCTCGATACCTACCTGTGCGATTCGCCCCTGCCAATCGTATTTGGCAATGGTGCCGCCCCCGTAAGTGGTATCAAGCGCAGTTGTTAAAGGCGCATCAACGGTGATGGCATTTCCTTTAACATCAATGATCTTGCGGTCCCAGTCAATATCCTGGTCGCCGGGGTGCCAGCCTAAGGTACCTAAACCGCCTCCGAAGCTTTGTACACCTAAGGCAGCTATCCAGGCCGCGGTACTTGGGCGGTGCACCAATATTTTATCGCCTGCCTTTAAATTCCCGGCTGATGCTACGTGGAATGTAAAAGCGTTTACCGGCACATAAGCGTCGGTTATTTTTATCTCGTTCTCTTTATGGCGATCGTTTTTACCCGCAACTTTAATAAAAGTCTCCCGGTCTTTACCGGCAGCCAGTAATATGGTACCATCGTTACCCATGCCGCTGCCGCGCAATATCACGCCTGACGCATTCATTTTCAGGCTGCCGTTTACAGTATAAGTTCCTTTGTTAAGCAGTACCGCTCCGCGGATGCCTTCGGCATTGGCAGGTAAAGCAGCTACATAATCAAGAGCGGCTTGTATGCGTAAGGTAGCATCGCCGGGTTTTACAGGCACTACAACTTTTACCTGTACGGTTGGGATCGGCTGTTCGGAGGCCATGTACCCGGCATACGAATAATCGGGAATACGATCGCCGTTTGGCGCAGTGGCATAAACCAGTTTGCCGCCTTTTTCGGCGGCGACAGGCGATTGGGGCTTAGGCGCCTTTTTTTTGTCCTGAGCAATTAAGGGCGTGTGCCACCACAGCACACACCCTATTATAAACCAAACTAAAGAATGAAGACTTTTTAATTTAAAACCGCTCATTAACGCCGACCTTTTATTTAGTGATTTTCTTTTCGCCCTTCGCGGCAATTGTATTCAAGTAAACTTCGATGTTGGTATAGCCGCCGCCATTTTTTGCAGGCAGGGCCGAATCTTTGCCATCCTTAGGGTTAAGGCCGTGGGCCAGTTCCCAGCTATCAGGCAAACCATCGTTATCCGAATCTTTATACGGGGTACCCTTATATTCAGGGTAGCCGCCTACCTGCCATGGGGCAGTGATGATACCCATCTTGTACGAATCTTTAGGCAGTTTACGCACTTTGAACTGGAATGCCGTATCGGTATTCATTTCCTTGTAAGTGATCTTCCCGGTGCGTACCTGTTCGGTAACACGGGCGTCTACGGCGTCGCGCACCGGTAGGGTGGCGCCGGCGTTGGCTACTACAAATTTGTAGGCTTCCTCGGCTGTCATTACATGTATCGGCGCATGCGGGAACGGGAATGGTACATCGGTACGCATAAATTCGGTGTATTTACCGGCATCAGGCAACTCCTTACCGCTGGCATCTTCCACTTGTACACCACCTGCCCAGTTATCCTTAGTTACGGTAGCGTTACCCTCCATTACATTACCTTTAATGTAAACGCGACCAAAATATTTTTCCTTTAATTTACTACGACCTGATTCCGGCTTCAGGAAACGGTGGCCTACCGGCTCATCTTTAGGGGTAACCGGACCAGGTTTAAAGTAGTTATTGATCACGTTGAAGTTACTGGTGTAATCGCCACCATCCATAGTGCGGTGGTGCCAGTTGAATACTACGTTATTTACGAAGTGATAAACATCCGTCCAACCGATAGATGGGTTACGACCAGTGTTATCGGCCCAAAGGTTGCGGATCATCAGGCTGTTCTCGCCGCCTGTTGTACTGCCGAACGAGTGGTTCCAGTAATCCAATGCTTCAGAGTAGATACAGTTTTGGATGGTGATGTTAACCGTTCCTTTCTTCTCTTCCTTAGAGCCATCGCCCGGATCGAACATGTGGCGGTACATCGAGAAATTCTCATCTAAACCCCAGCTGGCCGAAACATGGTCGGCAATGATATTACCGACCGGGTTACCGCCCAAAGCGTCGTCCCTGCGGCCTACGTTGGTTTCACCACGGCGGAAACGCATGTAACGGATCACCACATCGTGCGTGTTCACCCAAAAAGATTCGCCGGCTACGCAAACGCCATCGCCGGGAGCAGTCTGCCCTTCGATAGAGATGTATGGAGCACGTACAATAATTGGCGATTTGATGCGGATGATGCCGGCAACGTTAAATACCACCATACGGGCACCACCTTGTTCGCAAGCCCAGCGTAAACTACCCGGACCGTCATCGTTAAGATTAGTTACCACCAGCACTTTACCGCCGTGGCCGCCGAATGAATACGCGCCACCGCCCTCTGCACCGGGGAAGGCCAGCAATTTAGATTGCGGCAGATCCGTTGGGCGCGAGGCCCAGGGTACAAATGGTTTACCATGCTTCTGATCGTACTCTACAGTTGGCAAAGCCACCGCCCATGCCGAATCTGAATGAGCCTGGGCCCGTTTCATCAATGCTTCGCTTTCTTCCTGCACTTTTTTAGGCACCTGCGGATATTGTGCAAATGCCGAACCGGCAAACATTGCCACACATGCCGATACCAGTAAAATTCTTTTAGTCATTTTTAATCTTGTTGATCCATCACCCGCTACAAACGGGCAATTATTTAGATATTATTTAAGCTTACGTACACACTTTAGTACCGCAAATTGCATCGCGATCAATATCAGGGTGCTTTAGGTATAAATTTGGTTATAATTTATGCTTATTCAAATATGCGGGGTAAGCCCACCCGTTTAATATAGTATGTTGACAAGGTTTTATAGGATTTTATCCTATTGACTGATTTTACCTATAAACGCTTAAATTGTCGCACTTATATTACAAATCAAGTATAAATTAAGCAAAATCCGTTGCCAAATAGCTAAATTCAGGCATCCGATCAAGGTGAAATTTTGTGCCAATATCATACATAAACATCACACAGCATATAAAAACAAAAAAGGGAAGCTTATGGCTTCCCTTTTTTGTTTTTATTGTGATACAATAACCTATTGCAGCGGGTTAAATGTACCGCCCCATGTGCTGGTTTGTACCAGGCTTGGGTTATTTTTAATGGCATTTGTTGGGATGCCAAAGAAATAATCAGCTGTTTGATAAGCAATGTTATAAGTATCCAACTGTTTAGTTGTTATAGTGAAGTTGGTTGTATAAAAAGTATCAAAAGCGGTACCTGAAGTAGGCGTAGCATCGCGGGTTGCCAGGATATAATCGGTGCTGGTGCCGGTATTTTTCAGCATGATGGTAACGGCCGAACGTCTTTTACCATTCAGGGTAACCTCAAGCAATTTCCTGCGGCGCAGATCCCAGTAACGTTTACCTTCGTAGGCGAATTCTATCTGACGCTCGTACATGATCGCGTTGATCATCGCATCGTGGTCCATACCTGCGGTTAAACCATACAGGTTATCCGAACCGGCTTCAATACCCGCCCTTTTCCTGATGGCTACCAGGTCGGCATAAGATTCTGTCAACTTACCCAATTCAGCGGCAGCTTCAGCGTGATTTAACACCAATTCGGCGTAACGAATTTCCTGCCAATCGGTACCTGCATAAGGTAAGTTAGCAGCGCTGATGGTAGGATCAATAGCTTTACGAAGGTAAAAACCTGTTGTGCTGGCTGCAACCGCTTCTGTTGTTTTTGACGCAGTACCCGCAGTATTGCTGAAGTAAAAATAAGTCCACAACCTGTTGGCCGTGTTACCAACTAATGGCCACGAGCAACCATTATAAGCAATGGTTTGGTAAAAACGCGGATCGCGGTTAGCATAGAAGTTAATTGGCGGCGTAGTGGTATTATAAGGATACTTGGTTGACGTACCCGGCGCTTTACCATCGGCCATTGGGAAGGCGTTAACCATATCCCAGGTTGGCTGATAGGCGCCACCACTTGTAGCAACGGCTTTTGGCACAGCACCACCTACATAACCGTTAGAGTTACGGCCATTATCGGTTTGATCTGTATTGTACTCGGTTACAAATACGGCTTCAGAGTTGTTCTCTGTAGTCCACATGGTGTAATCCCATTTAGGGAACAAACCGAACCCGTTAGCACTTAACGTAGCGATGGCGGCATTTGTAGCATCGTACGCGGCTTGCCAGCGGGTTTGATCGGTAGTTGCAACTACTGATGTGGCTGTAGCCGGCATAGAAGCCAATGGCGAGTTAAATTGCGGACTTGCGTAAGTTAACAGTACCCTCGACAGCATGGCCTGGGCAATGCCTTTAGTGATACGGCCCTGATCCAGCGAGTTTGGCCATTTTACCGGCAGAGAGGCAGCAGCCGTATTTAAATCGGCAACAATCTGCTTAAATACATCAGAAGTAGTAGCCCGTGGCAGGTAAGTTTTTGAAAGGGCATCATCACCAACCGCGTCTAAAGCACTGGTCACCAGTGGCACACCGCCATACATTTTAACCAATTCAAAATAACGGAACGCGCGCCAGAATAAAGCCTGGCCAACAAAACGTGTTTTAGTGCCCGCAGGCTGGGTGCCACCATTTACGCTTTCAATAAAGTTATTGATATAACGCAGTTTACCATAGTTGGTAGCATTTGAGTTTGAAGTACCGATATCACCAACCGATTCGATAGTGAGGGTACCTTTAACCATTGCGTTATCAGAGTAGCACTCTTCGGTAAGGTTTAATGGCCCCAGGTCCTTGATATAACTAACCGAACCTGTACCAAACCATTGCGGCTGGTTTTGCGCGTAGATATAATCAAGGTTGAACTTTGTTAAAGTAGAGTCGTTAAATACGGCATCGCGCGAAAGGTTTTGCGGATCATCCTTTTGCAATACCTTTTTGCAACTGCTCAACAGCGCTGGCACTGCCAGTGCCATTGCCATTAGTATATATAATTTTTTCATTGTCGTTTTCAATTAAAAGGTTGCATTTAAACCAACAGATACAGTTCTGATAGCGGGGTATTGCTGGATACCACTTTGCACATCGCGGAAGCCATTAGGATATGGATTTGTAAGGCTGAACATGTTGTAACCAACCGCGTAAAGCCTTGCGCTGCTCATACCAATTTTGCTTGCCCATTTTTGCGGCAGGCTATAACCCAGGTTAATGGTATTAATATTCCATTGGAACCCACTAACAAACCAAAAATCGCTGGTTGTTTTAATATTATCCAAATAATATGGGTTAGGATACTTCGCATCGGGGTTAGACGGCGTCCAGTGATCGGCCCAATAAACCGGCTTATTTTCGGTAATAGGGTTGGCCGAACTTTGCTGAATCCTGTCGTAGCTGCCAATACTGTTTATACCACCCCAGCTCATGCCCATTACAACCGCTAAACTTAACGATTTATAATTTACAGCCCAGTTTAAACCAAGGCTATAGTGGTTATCATTCTTCTTGTTCAGGTATACCTGGTCGTTCGCATCAATGATACCGTCGCCATTTTGGTCAACAAAGTTGATCATACCCAGGTGATAGATACCGCTGGCATCTTTAATAGCTAAGCCGTTAACCAATACCTTGCTGTCGCCACCTGCCGCGGCTGTTCTTTGAGCGATGATCGCATCGGCCTGCTCTTTAGTGCGGATGATGCCTGCCGACTGGTAACCGTAAGTACCGACATCTGATGACTTGCCGATCAGATCCAGCGGGGTACCGATATTACCAACCGATTGGTCCCTGGCAATTTGCTTGTTATCGCTCCAGGCAAAGAATGGTGAAAAGCTGTAGGTAAAGTCCTTACCTATCTTATCTCTCCAGCCTGCGCTGATCTCCCAGCCAAAAGAGTTTACAATACCCGAGTTTTGTACCGGTAAGTTTGCCGCAACCGTAGCAGGCACTGCCGAAGAGATGGTTTGCAACAAGTTGTATCCATGGTTCCAGTAATAATCAACACTGGTAGTAAGGCGGTTCCTCAGGAAAGCCAGGTCTAAACCATAGTTGGTTTTTGTGGTATGGTCCCAGGTGATATATGGGTTGGCCAGCGCCAGGTTATAAAGGATGCCGTAGTTACGTGCGGCTTCGTTAAACACTGCGCCGCCGCTGCTGCCGGTACCAAACTTGTAGCTTTCATCATACTGATATTTCAACGAGTTGTTGCTACCCAGCAAACCAACCGATGCCCTCACCTTTAACAGATCGAGCCAGGTCACTTTTTTCATGAAGGTTTCGTTAGATACTACCCAACCTACCGAAGCAGCAGGGAAATAGCCATAATTACGGCCCGGCAAAAAGTCGGTACTACCGTCAATACGGGTTGATAACTGCACGAAGTATTTATCGGCATAGCTATAATTTAAACGGCCAATGTAAGAAAGGTAACCGTTGTTGGCAATTGAAGATGCCTGGTTAGCCGATGTAGTACCGGTTGTAAAATTGATGTTATCCTTACCGCCGATGATCACGTTATCTGCCTGGCCTCTCAGCGCGGTGTTATAATCTTCCCTTTGTTCGTATACACCAAGGAACGATATATTGTGTTTACCAAAGCTGCGGTTATAGTTGATGATACCATCTAACTGGTAAGCGCGCGCGTAAGTAGAGTTGATAAACACCCTGTCGCCGTTTTTCCTTAAAGTTACGTTAGTAATGGTACCGCCCGGGATGTGGTTGTTACCACCTGTGCCGCTATAAGTATAAATATTAAACGAAGTACCATATTGCTGGCCCCAGCCGTTGTTATAATTCTCATTTAAAGTACCTGTTAAGTTCAAACCTTTAACAAACGGAACATCATAGCTTAATTTTCCCAGCACGTTCATTACGTTGCTGCGCTGCGATGTATAGTTATCTGAGTTTTGGAACAGGAATACGTTAATGTTATCGATACCGCCACCACTTGATAACGAACTGTTAACAGCTACCGGGTTACCATCGATAAAGTATTTTGACCATGGCTGCACAACGTTTAACGATGTTACGTCGTTATCTAAGCTTTCCGAGGTTGAATCGTATTTATACCAATAGCTGCGGCTGTTATAGCTTGACGAGCTTAGGTTTAAACTGGCGGTAAGGCCTTTAGCTGCTTTAGCTTCGATAGATGCCCTTAAACCCCATTTGTTTGAGTTTACACCCTTAAAGTTAGAATTCTGGATCACATAATCGGTACCTGCATAATAAGTTACTTTATCTGTACCGCCGCTTATGGCAACAGCTTCACGCTCAGTCCACGCGGTTTTGAAGGCCTGCTCTAAATAGTTGGTACTGTTGTTGGCGATGTAATCCAATTCATCAGGCGTATACCATGCAGTTTCTTTTTGGGTAACCACACCATTGCGGTAACCATTAGCATCAATATACTGCACCTGGCCGGCATTAGGCTGGCCGGCGGCGGCCAACGACTGGCCAACACGGGTTTGGTTATAATCGTTAAGCCAGGTAGCCAATTGTATACCGCTCATCATTTTAGGCAACTGGCGGGCGCTTGCTGTACCTACCGAACTGCTGAAACTGATCTTCGGCGCACCCTGCTTACCTCTTTTGGTGCGTACCAGTACAACACCGTTTGCACCCTGGATACCGTAGATGGCCGCTTCCGCATCCTTCAGGATAGAGATGTTGTCAATTTCATTCGCATCAAGCAAGTTGAAATCGGCAGCGGTCCTGATCTGGTCGTCAATTACATACAATGGGGAAACGCCTGTTTTACCATTAGTAACAATTGATGTAGGGTTACGGATAACGATGTTGGTACCCTGGCCAGGGCGTTGCGATGGGGTTGATACCGAAACGTTTGGCGACTGCCCAACCAGCGATGCCGCTAAGTTAAGGCTTGGCAGGTCTTCGATCTTTTTAACATCGATATTTGCTACCGCCCCGGTTAAGCTGATCTTTTTTTGCTCGCCGTAACCAACCACAACAACTTCGTTAAGGTTGCTGGCCACAGGCTGTAGTTTAAAATCGGCATTACGTTCGTTAGCAGGTACCGCGCGCTCCTGGTAGGCATAACCGATATATTTTACGGTAAGCACTACACTCTGCATATCGGTAACCTTGATGGAGTATTTACCATCAATATCTGTAGTAGTAGCAGTGTTACTACCTTTTACCTGGATGGTTACACCTGGGAGTGTTTCACCCTTTTCGCCCGTTACTACCCCCGAAACTGTCCGGGTTTGGGCCATAACTGCACTGCTTATTAAAAACAGTACCGAAAAAAAGAGGAGAATTCTTCTCATAAGTTAATAGATTTTAGTTTCATATTGGGTTAATTTGTATTGGTTTCTTATTTTATGGATAAGGCTTTGGCGGTTATACGTATTAATTGTTTGATGGTGATTTAGCCGCCGCTTTCTCCTTTAGGCGCTTTTGCCATTCTTCACCGGCCTTTTTCATATCGTAGCCTTCTTTAGAAAGATAATTGTTGATGCGGCCTTTATACTTGCCAAAAATGGCGGTCTTCTCATCCGATGAGCCGGCATCTATGGCTTTCTCGCGTGCTTCTATCAGCCAGTTTTTTATTTGCGTTTTTTGGGCGTCGGTTAGTTGTGGCAATTCATCGGTATAGCCATTATAGGTAACTGCTACCTTTTTGTAGGTCATTTCGTCCTTCATGGCCTCCACCTGTTGCGGGGTTAGTTCCTTACCCAGTTTGGCCAGGAAAACAGGATGCAGGGCGGTCAGTTGCGCATTCATTATGCTATCGGTAGCGGCAACTTTAGCATTGGCAGCAGCCTTATCATCACCTGCTGTAGCTTTTATTTCCTTCACCTTAGCATTGCGGGCATCGTGAATACTGTTTATAGCGCGGTACTGATCCATCAACACGGCCTGCGCTTTTTTAAATTTAGGCGACAGGGTATCGGTAATGCCGATGTTCACCAGGTACTTACCGGTACGGTCGCTTATTACCTTTGTATAATCCTTTTCGGCCTGTGCTTGGGCCATCACCATTGTGCCGCTAAGCAGGCACACCAACATTATGATATAGTATTTCATCTTCATAATTAATTCAAATTAACATCGCCGCAAAAGTGAACGGTGATACCTAAACCATTAAGCGCGGCGGCTTTTACCCGACAAGCTTTATGCGCGGTAGCTTCGTCAGGCGTATAAACTACGTGGATGTGGTTAGCCTTATGGCGGCCCATCATCTGATCGCGGCTTACACCTTTTAATACGGCATTCATAATAGGCCAAACCGGGGTGGTTGCTTCCCAGCGGCGATTGGTCTCTTCTTCGGGCAGCAGTACGCTTTCGCCTACGCCTATATCACAATGCAGGGCACCATCCATTACATAAATGCGGCTCCATACAATATGGCCCGGTTTGCTTACCCCTTTTAAACTACCGCCACCCAAACGGAAGTACATAGCAGGCTGGCGCTCACTACTGGCTCCGGCGTAACCACCCACAAAATGGGCTGGCGGAACTGCTCCCGATATCAGGAACACCCACACAAAATCATCTATGCCATCACCCTTAAAATGTTCGCCCCAGCGCAGATCGTGCAGGGTATTTTCGCCGGGCAGGCCCATTTGTTTCCATAAATTATAGGTTACCAGGGCATCAATACCCGCGCATTCGTCCACCTCGTTAAAGTGTGGCAGCGCTTCACCGGCGTATAACTCGCGGCCATCGGTACTGTATACCGGCGGGCGGTCCTGGTTATTTAATAAACCCTCCACCAAATCGCTGGCAACGGTCAGGTCCTTCAACCCCTGCTGATACTGGATGCCGATGGTTGCGCAGCCAAATTCGTCGGCCATACGCACGGCAGCTATATACATTTTGCATTGCTCAAGGCTTTGGGCTTCGGTTAGTTCAGCAACGCCATCGGTACCCCATTTAAACTGCATACCTTTTTGCAGCAGCCAATCTAAAACCTTGCGGGCTTCGGCATTGGTAACCAATTGCATGGCAGCATATAACGATGACTGGCTTAAGCGCTCTTTAAACAAGCCTGTCGGGTGCAGTAACTCATCAGGTACAATGGCATTATACATGCCCATGCAACCCTCATCAAACACGCCCATTATGGCTTTGTCAGTTTTAAATTTAGCGGCAAAGCCGGCACCTATAGCAGCTTCTTCAGCCGGAATATTAGCGATTTCAAAGCCGTGGATATGGCTTTCATCATGGCTTAAATTGCCGGTTTCCAGCCACTGTTTCAAGCCGTTCAGGAAGTATTCATCATCAAAATTTTCACTCCATAGTGTACTGAACTTCACCCCTGCCTTAGCCAGCGAGCCATTGATATTCAGCATCCCAACAAGGCCCGGCGCAGTGCCGCTCCAGTTAGCTAAGGTCAGTATCGGGCCTTTATGAGTGGTTAATCCCGCAAGCACATGATGGGTGTATTGCCACAGACTTTCTACTACGATTAATGGCTTATCAGGGTTGATGGTGCGAAACACCTCCATCCCCATTTTTTGGGAGTCGATAAGGCCATGTTGCTTAACCTCATCATACTGATGAGCACGGGTAGCTGTCCATCCTAACTTTTCGATGGCGGCAACCAGTAAGTCCTCTACTTTTTGCTGTTCGGGCCAGCAAATTTGGTTGGCAGCCAGGCGAAGATCGCCACTTGCAACTAATAAAACTTCTTTTAAATTCTCGGCCATTATCCAGATTATAGTTATTGCGTTATTGGCAAATAAATCTGGTCGTTGATTAGTTTATTTTAAGCCGCGGATTGTATTATTTTATCTTTCACAATACAATAATTGTATTTCTAACAATTATCTCCACAGCGCAAAGGTTCAATCAAGACCCTATTTAAGTAAAAAGTATAATTTATTATTACGGTTTATATTTCAGTGGCAGTCGCATAAGTATAAAATGCGCTGCTTTAACAAATATCTATCATTAGCTATTGTCATTACTTCCCGTATTTATCAATTTATTGTACGATGTTATCATCGAAAATTCAGGGGGTCATTTTTAACCCCCTATTAATTTTTTGCTAAATAATTGCATTTATATTGTATAAATTTTTCTTACTTTTAAAAATCATAACCTAATCAGCATCTGAAACAGACCTGTTTTTTGGATAATTGACTAAGTAATTTTTTAGAATGAAACCTCATTTTCTTAAAGTTGCGGTTAAACCGCAAAACTCCTTTAGTATAAGGCATGATATTTTGCCAACCTTTAGGGGCATCTGGCATTATCACCCCGAGCTGGAATTACATTATGTAATTAAGGGCGAAGGCGTGCGTTTCATTGGTGATAATATCAGCAATTTTTCGGCGGGTGAGGTGTTGCTGCTGGGCGAGAACCTGCCGCACTGCTGGCGCTGTAAAGAGGAGTACTTTCAGCAGGATTCGGGCCTGAATGTGGAGGTTATCGTGATCCATTTTTTGCCCGATTGCCTGGGCAAATACCTGCTTAACCTGCCCGAAGCTTACCTGCTGCCAAAACTGTTCGATAAAGCCAAAAGCGGCATGGTTATAGGAGGTGAAGCCCGCACCAAATTAACCGAACTAATGCGCAAAGCGGTGGACGCCACCAACCTCGACCGCGTTATCGTATTGCTATCTATATTAAAGGTTTTGGCCGAAAATGAGGACTTTGAAAGCATCACTTTAGCCCATAACGAATTCCACCAGTCTAACGAATCGGACACCATTCGTTTGAACAAAATTTGCTCGTACACGCTGGCTAATTATAAGAAAGAAATAGGCCTGCAGGAGATAGCCGCTATAGGCAACCTTAGTGTAACCAGTTTTTGCCGGTACTTTAAACTGATGACCAAAAAGACCTACTCCGATTTCCTGACCGAGATCCGCATCAGCCATGCCTGCCGTTTTTTAATTGAAGACAAGATGCCGACCGAGGTTTTGTGCTTTGAATGCGGCTTTAATAACGTATCGAACTTTTACCGCCATTTTAAAAAAGTAACCGATATGACCCCGCTGGAATATAAGCGCCGTTACCTGCAGGGCAACCCGGTACCTACTCCGGCAATTGTTTAAGAATTTACTTACCATCTGCAAAATACCAAGTGTCATGCCGAATTTGTTTCGGCATCCCACTTGCTTAGCTTAAACTTTGCTCGTCAGACCTGTGTAATGGGATGCTGAAACAAGCTACCCATGACATGTTTGTTTTTCCGCTGAAGCCTCACCCTGCCCTCTCCAGAGGAGAGGGTTCCAAAGTCTCCCCCCTTTGGGGGAGATTTAGAGGGGGCTTTCATCGGTATGTCATAAAAACCATTAGAGGCCGCCGGGATTATATTACTCAACATGACAAAAATATTTCATTTACGCAAAGCTCGCTATCCCCAACTGGCTCTTCAGCGAACTATAATCGCCATACAAATGCTCAATTTGCTTGCGGGTGGTTGGCGTGAACACGCCTACGTTGCGGCGGGTAATAGTTGAGATATTTAAACCGCGCTTGGTTAACCAGTACTTGGCAATGATAGGATATACATTATGCATCACATCCATATTATCTATCAAAAACTGCTGCACCATATCCACCTCGTGCTGCTTGCTGTCATCAGCGTAATTTTTGCATAACCAAACAATCAACTCAGGGAAAAAATTACCCTGGATACACGATAAACCTGCCGACCCTGCCTTTAACGAATCGACCGCGTGCACCATATAAGCATCGTACAAGCCGAAATTGGGGTTAGCCTTTCCGGCTTCCAATTTTTGCTTTACTTGGTCGATGTTCAGGCAGGTATCCTTATGATAGATCACCCGGCCGGTAGCAACAAAATCGATCAGTTGTTGTGGCGATAGTAATCTTTTGTATGGAACAGGGCATTCATAAAATCCCAGCGGAATATTGTCTGTTTGATTGAACAGATCAAAAACCCGGTCGTTAAATACCGCGTCGCTTTCGTCTTCCGTAGCCAGTAGACTGTTTAATATAATAACGGCCTGGGTGCCGGTATCATGTACACGTTTTACAAAGTCGGCCTGCTTACTTATTACCCCGCCAAAGGTGCCGGTTGCTACTACGGGCACAGCACCATCAACCACTTTTATAATATGCTTAATGGCCTGCAGCTTTTCGTCATCTTCCAGTTCAAACATCTCGCTGCTCAGGCAGTTGGCAAACAGTCCTGATGCGCCCGCCTTCAGGTAGATCTCGGTCAGTTGGGTCAGTATATCGTAATCAATATCGCCATTGTTCTTAAACGGCGTCAGCATCACAGGGATAAATCCTTTTTCTTTATTCGTCATTGGTCATTTTCATTAGTCATTGGTTGCCCAACAGTATATCCTTCTCGCTTTATCTTAGTTAATAGCAGGCCGGTCAAAAATATGGTGAGCGTGCCTACTACGATGATCATATTGGTGTTCAGCGTGCTGCGCAGGGCGGCGTAGCTATCGGGGATGAGTGTTGGGAATGTTAACCACAGGATCACCAGTACACCGATAATAGTAGCGGCCATAGCCTCGTGGTTACGGGTTTGCCGACTGATCAGGCCCAATAAAAACAGGCCCAGCATCCCAGCCGCGAAGATGCCCGACAACTGCCACCACACATCCAAAATACTCTTCACCCCTATCATGCCTATCCCGGCTATCATCCCGGCTACACCGAAAACAACCGTCATAATATGCAGCAGGTTCATGGTTTGCTTTTCGTTGATGCCGGGCTTAAAATAGCGCTTGTAAATATCTACCGTAAACACCGTGGCCGACGAGTTCATGCCCGAACTGATGGTGCTCATCGCTGCCGAAAGGATAGCCGCAACGATCAGTCCAACCAACCCGGCAGGGATGCGCGTTACCATAAAGTGTGGCATTATCTTATCGCCATAATCTGCAGGTTTAAGTGCGGCCATCGCGTTGCTGATCTCCGCGGCCGATGCGCCGGGTAAACGCTCTACCGCTACCTGGTGCTTAATGGTTTCCAGCAATTCGGGGTGCAGATTGTAGTAAGCATACAGGCAGGACCCGATCACGAAAAACAGGAACGATGCCGGCACATACAGATAAACACAAAGCCATACCGATTTTGCTGCCTGTTTAGTTGACTTAGCCGTATGGTAACGCTGGATATAATTCTGATCCATCCCGAAGTTATTCAGGTTGATGAAGAAGCCATACAGCAATATCACCCAAAAAGTAGGTTCCTTAAAGTTGATAGCGAAGCTACCCAGGCTAAATTTATTATCGGCCTTGCCTATCTCCATAATTTTTGAAACTCCGCCCGGCACATTGTTCACCACAAGGTAAATGATCAGCATGGCGCCCAGGGTTTTAATAATGCCCTGCACCACCTCTGTCCAGATCACCGCCTTGATGCCGCCGGTAACTGTATACAGGATAATAGCCGTGCCCATCACCACCATGATCATGCGCATGGATACACCTGTCAGTGCCTGCAAACTCAACGCTATCCCAAAAAATATCGACCCCATGCGGGCTAACTGCGTCAGTAAAAAGCAAACCACGGCGTAAGTACGCGCCCATGGGCCGAAGCGTTTTTCTAAATGGGTATACGCCGATACCTCGCCCGTATTGCGATAAAAAGGCACAAAATATTTTACAGCTATCCAAGCCGCCAGCGGCATGCTGATGCTGAATACAAAAGCGTTCCAGTTGCCCCCGAAAGCCTTGCCCGGTACACCTAAAAAAGTATTGCTGCTTAAAAATGTAGCGTAAATGGAAAAGCCGATAGCCCATCCCGGTATCAGGCCCGATGCCTTGGTGAAAGCCTCGCTATTTTTGTTCTTGCGCGAAAACCAAAAACCCACCAGCACCATACCCACAAGGTAAAGTAGTATAATGGCAAGGTCGGGCACGGGTAACACTTTCATGCGCTGTAGCGAAGCTGTTATAAGTAAATTTAACTATTATAGGTTCAAAACGGTTTAGCAAATGTAACCCCGTGTGCCCCTCATTTTATATAACATGTTTTCCGGCTATTATAGGATTTTAGCATGAGGGATGTGGTGGCGGAGGTATGTCACCATCATATAAATATTTTTGCCATAAATTTGTACTACCATCCTATTGCTCCTTTCCAATTTTAAAAATTATTTTACAATAACATTATTTAGAATAATTATAAATTCCGTAACATTGTCATTATTTTGTCAGCTACAATATTATAATAGTATATATTTGAACAACTTTAAACCTTAATTTTTAGTACATGTCATATTGGCACGACAAATCTAAAGTCAACATTGATGCCTCAAACAAATTAAATATTAATGGTTTTTATTGTTCAAGTGTTCACTGCTCCTATTATAGTTGCGTACAACTAATGTATCATATATTACATGTACACTTCATGAAAACAGTAGATGAAATTGATGAAGAAAGTAAACAAGGCGCGAACATAGATGGCGGATTACATGTTTGGCTAATTAATCAAATGACTGAACAAATGTCGGCCAGTAATCCATACGAAGCAACTAAGTTCAATGATACAATTGGAAATTTGAAAAGAGCCCGAGTTAAATCGGATTATAAGAATTTTGAGATAAAAGAGAATTTTGCGAAGAAAGCATACGATACTGCATTAGATGCGCAAAAACTACTAATAAAGCATTTTAAAATATGAATACCTTTGAATTTGTAACAGGGATGATTGATAAAATTGTCGACAATTTTCCTTTTATACAATGCAGATATCAATACGATAATTTCGATAATTCTCATTTTGTAGAAGTTCTTCCTGCAAAATATTTGCAAGAATGTGATGACCTTACATTAATGCGTAATTCGTTTATCATAGATTTTATTAAAAAATTCCCATCTGAAAGTCTAACATTTGTTACAGATGGGGATCTTATTGAATTGGATGATATTATCTATTTGAAACAAGGAAAGGGTTATAAATTAGCCAAAATGGCATTAGATAATCATGAGTGCTTAGAATTTCCGTCTGATGATGAAATAGAAATTTTCATTGAAAAAGATATTTTTACTTATCAAGGTAGTAATGATAAATTATCCATTGCAGCGTAATTATGTCCACAATCCACACTTCGCCATTTAGACTTGAACAATTCATTGTAAAGGACTTTAACTTCACCAGAGAACCTGGCGAAACAGGAATAACGGATATTCAAATTAGTCCTTCAGGTATTCTAAACAACTCTGATAAGACTTTTATACTAAGCTTAGAAATTAGTCTTAAAGATGATAAAGAGACATATTCAATTGATATGACTGGTTACGGTTATTTTGAATTCAAAAACATGGAATCAACCGATAGTCTTTCAGATTACTTTTGCATTAATGCTCCTGCAATCATATTCCCTTATATTAGGGCTTACATCTCAGCAGTATCTGCCTTATCTGGTCTTAAAGTCATCACCATCCCAACCATGAATTTATCTTCGCTACAAGAAGATTTAAGAAAAAATATTTTTAGCAGCGATGAAGACGGCGCTAAAATAAACTAATTGCCAGCAGGGTGTTTTTAAAATGTACCTACAACGAGTGCCTCAATTTCAACCTGCAATCCAGCTCCACGTGCTCCATTTGGTTTTTCAGTACCATTTTGGCGGCCTTAATGCCCATTTGCTCAAAATCCGTTGAGATAGTGGTAATACCCTTCAGGATGTATCTCTTAAGTGGGGTTTCGTTATAAGAGATAATGCCCACGTCCTCTCCTACTTCCAGCCCGGCGGTCCGGATCATTTCTATCAGGGTCACCAGGTCATCATCATGCAGGCAAATAAATACCTCGCCCTTCTTCACCTGCAAGTCTTGCACATTTTGTTCGATGCTGCGTTCGAACGCGTATTGCTGGCAAAACAGGTTAAAGCCAGCGCTCAGATCAGCAGAAAGATTAATGTTTGACGATGATATAATGCGGATGGTATCGTACTTGCTCAGGTCTTCCAACACGGTTTCCATGGCTTTATAAATATTGCGCTTGAAATTTTCGGATACCGAACCAAAATCGCCATCCACGCCAACCACCGACTGGTCGAGCAGTATCAGTTTATCCTTGGGGATGGTGTTCAGCAATTCGTGCGCGCGTTCGCCACCTTCGGCAAAGTGCGGCAATATTACGTAGTGCGAGTAACCCTCGCGGCGGCGGTTCAGCAGTTTTTTAAACAGCTCGTAATCGTCGTTATAAATATAAAAATCGATGGTTACATCATCGCCCAGCACCTGGCTAAACACATCGTAAAATGTTTTACGACCGGCGTTCAGCTTATCCAGCAGCAAAAATATTTTACGGGGCTGCACTACCTTTTTAGCGGTTACATAATGGCCTTTTCCCGGTACCGATGAAAGCACCCCCAGATCGCGCAGGTATTTGTAGCCACGGTCTGCCGTTTCCTTCGAAATTTCCAGGTGATAGGTCAACTCATGCAACGATGGCAGGATCCAGTTGCTCTTGATCTTGCCCGAACTCACCGCGTCCTGTATGGAATTAGCCAACTGGATATACTTGGGTGTTAATGAAAGCCCATCAACATTAATAAAATCGAAGATATTTTGCTGCTTCATCCCTAACGCTAATAAATAGGTAGTTTATTATGGTTTTATCAGGATAAAGCTAAGCTACGCAGGGGTTAGATTTTTATATTGGTTTCTCCAACTATTGTACGATTTTACCATGGGATTTTTTAACCCTTCAGCCACCAATCAGCCCTAGTGATGCGGATTTCAATCCATTACCCGTAGCTGTAACAGCTATATTACCTTTCTTCTGACCCGATTGTATAATAACCAGGCATTTTCCGCTAAACAATTTGCACTGTTTTGATTGGAATGATTGCAGGTTGGTTTGCGATCCGTTATCTACCGCCTTCAATACACCTGCGCCCTCAATATTAAATCTGATCAGATTATCGGCATTAGGAACAGGGTTTCCCTGCTTATCCAGCACAGTTACGGTAACAAAAGAAAGATCCTTTCCATCGGCTTTAATAGTGCTTCTATCGGCATTTAGTTTTATTTGATAGGGCTCTCCCGCAGTTACTACCTGTTCCGTTTTAACGATTTTCCCATCTTTTCGGGATATGGCCTTTAGCGTACCGGCTTCATATTTCACCTTCCATACCACGTGCAGATCATCGCCTTGTTTTTTACGGATGCCGAGGCTTTTACCGTTCAGGTATAGTTCCACTTCGTCGGCGTTATTATAATACGCCCAAATATCAACTGTTTTACCCGGCTGCCAGTTCCAGTGCGGCAGCAGGTGCAGTACCGGTTTGTTAGTCCACTCGCTTTGGTACATGTAGTAAACATCCTTAGGGAAACCGGCCAGGTCAACAATTCCGAAATATGAACTGCGGGCCGGCCATGGGTAAGGTGTAGGTTCGCCCAAATAATCAAATCCGGTCCACACAAACATCCCCGAAAGGAAAGGATATTTTTTAATGATCTTCCAGGTTGTTTCGTGGGTCGATCCCCAGTAGGCGGCCACGTTATCGTAGGCGGTAACGGCCATTTCTGGATTGCCCCTGGTATATTTTTCTTTTGAGCTTTGTGGCCAGAAACGGGTGGTATCGGTAGGTTCATCATAAAAACCACGGCTCTCTAATGCCGACATTTGCTCGGTACCGATAAACTTTTGGCCCGGATAATTCTTCGGGAAATCGGCATAAACTTCCTGGTGATAATTCAATCCCACCAGATCGAGCGCGCCCGATTGATAAATAAAATTCTTCGTCGGATCGGCATCGCTCAGGGCTGAAGTAACCGGGCGGGTTTTATCCAGTTGCTTTACAATATCCACCAGCTCACGCCCAATGGTAATACCCGTACTGTCGCGCTGTTCGCGGATCTCGTTACCGATGCTCCACACAAAAACCGATGGATGGTTACGGTCGCGCAATATTTGATCCTGCAGATCCTGCACATGCCATTTATCCCAATCTACTGCATAATCAAACTTGTTTTTCTTTTTCTTCCACATATCAAAGGCCTCGTCCATCACCAGGAAGCCCATTCGGTCGCACAGGTCAAGCAATTCGGGAGCTGGCGGGTTGTGCGATGTGCGGATGGCGTTGCAGCCCATATCTTTTAATATCTGTAACTGGCGTTCGATGGCGCGGGTGTTGACGGCGGCACCCAAAACGCCCAGATCATGGTGCATACAAACGCCGTTGATTTTTGTAGGAATCCCGTTCAGGCTGAAGCCTTTGACTGCGTCGAAATTAAAGGTTCGGATGCCGGTATTAATGGTCTGTTCATCCACCAACTGAGTTCCATTTTGTAGCTGAACCCTTACCCGATAAATATAAGGAAGGTTGGTTGACCAAAGTTTAGGATTAGGAATGTGTATTGCCTGGAAAATGCGTTGACGCTCGATGTCGTCTGTCATATTTGCAAAAGTTATATTACTTGCAACCTGTTTATTAGTTGCATCGTAAACAGTGGTTTTGACTTGCAAGGGAAAAACCACGATAGCATTCTTATCTCCGTTTATCCGGGCTTCGGCATTCTTTACTGATATAGCCAGTTCAACCGTCGCTTGTTTATCTTTAATAATCGGTGTGGTCAATTGTATTCCCCAATGGTCTATGTGAAGGCTATTCTTTGTCACCAGCCACACATTCCGGTATATCCCCGAACCCGAATACCAGCGCGAATTAGGCTGCTGCGAATTATCAACCTTAATGGCTATCACATTCTGTGCGCCAAACTTTAAATGCTCCGTCAACTCATATTCAAACGAGATATAGCCATTAGGCCTGGTGCCCAGCAAATGTCCGTTTATCCAAACTTCGCTGTTGCGGTAAACGCCGTCAAAATCAATAAACAAATGTTTTCCCTTGGCCGATGCCGGCACCGTAAACGTTTTGCGGTACCAGCCAATCCCCGCAGGTAGCCCACCCTCGTTCTGACCGGTGGAGTGCTTCTCATCGAAAGGACCTTCAATGCTCCAATCGTGCGGCAGGTTGAGGCTGCGCCATTTGCTATCGTTAAAAGCGGCTTCCTTAGCATTAGGTTCATCGCCCAAATAAAACTTCCAGCCAGCGTTGAAGCTCTCGGTTTTGCGCGCATTTTGGGCGTTGGCAAAACCACTAATTAACAGGAAGCAGAGAATATAAATGTATCGCATAGAATATCTATCAGCAGAATTAACCACAAAGGACACAAAGGGGGAAACCACAAAGTGCACAAAGATCTTTCTTACTGACCACTAAGCCATTCTTTGCGGCCTTTGTGAAAATCTCTGTGTCCTTTGTGGTTAAATTGCCACCTCGCTATTTTTTCTTAACCGGCGGCGCTATAAAATTCACCTCGCTTTTGCCCATATCTTTTGATGTAGCCACCGCTATACCCCGCTGGTCGGCTTTGTTTACCGCGCAGTAGAAGTGGTATACCACACCTTTATACTTCACCACGAACGATTTATGCGCGAACTGGTCATCGTAAGGTTCGCTCGACTCGATCAGGTTGTCGCCCTTCCATTCGGTCCAGTTCACTAAATCGTATGAGCAGGCAAAGCGGTTGAACGCGCCCTTGGTATCTTTCCAAAACGCACCGAAATAGAACATCACCCACAGGTTACCTATCTTTTGTAGGTATGGGTCGCCGGTGATGCCGGTATGGTGGTTCAGCACCGGGTTTTTGCCGAAGCGGGTCCAGTGCAGCATATCGTCGCTGGTGGCCATGCCAATGCGTTCGGCGCCGCGTTTTTTGTTCAGGCTATCGCCGTTGGCATTATAATACATCACAAATTGGTGGCCGGTATGCTTGGCCTTATCCCAAATTATGGTCTCTTTATAAAGGGTGTGGTTATCCCACCAGCTTACGTTCTCGTCGGTAGCCATCAGTACGGGGTGGTCGGTCCTGTCCCATTCGTGCACGGTTGACGGGTCTTTGCTGGTAGACGCGATACCGATAGACAACAAGCCTTTCTCATACCCCTTATCATGCCCTCCGAAATAGCTCATCCAGTATTTACCCTGATATTGCTGCAGGGCGTAACTGCCGCCCCAGGCCGGATCCTGCAAAGCAATGTAGCCTGCTTTTTGGTTAGCATCCCAATTAGCGGCCGTACTATCGCTGAACGACATGATGCGGCCTTTGGTTTCCCAATGTAACAAGTCCTTACTTTGGGCCAGCCAGGTTTCGTAACCGCGGCCGGTGAAGATGAGGTAGGTCATAAACCATTCGTTACCTTTGCGGAACACGCTTGGGCAATCGGTTTTTTTGGAGTTATCATCCGTGGCGATAACCAGGCCGTATTTGTAGGGCGTTTTTATTTCGTTATAGATGCCCTGCATGGTTTTATCGCTCACGGTGGCGGGCAAAGCGGCGGCCTTTTTTGCGGCTGTGGCTTTTGTTTTTTTGCCCTGTGCAGATGCAGACAGGAAGGCACCCATGGCTAACAGTAATGTAAACAGCTTGATCGTACGTTTCATCATATTCTTATTTTGGGGTGCATTATTGGGCGGTGAACGTATAATTACCCGAGCCTACGCCTAATATCGCTATCCCTTTATTGTATCCTATAAATTCAAATCCTTTGCGGTTTTTATTGTTTTTATCGCCCAGGGTAATGTTGGCTGCATCTTTACATGGCATGTAAACGGTGGCGGTAGTGTTAGCAGGAATACTTACCGACAGCACAAATTTATCGCCCTGCTTTTTCCAACTGCTGGATATAACGCCATACGGTGATTGATAGTTTGCCGATGCCGATGTAACATCGCCTACCACCTGCGGCTTTATCTCTATCTTTTTAAAGGCCACACTGCCTTCGCCCTGCCTGATGCCCGACAGCCCGGTATAGAACCATTCCATCAAATGCCCCAGCATAAAGTGGTTGTTGGATACCGATGGGAGCGCGCCCCAGCTTTCGGTCAGTGCTGTTGCGCCATGGGCCAACTGGTAACCGTAGCCCGGCACATCCGAGCGGTTATTCATAAGGTAGATAACATCCGAGCGCCCGGCCTCATCCAGTACAGAGATAAGATAATGGAAACCGATATCGCCGGCAGTGAGGGCATAGTTATGTTCTTTTAGTTCTTTAACAATGTTTTCAATAACGGCAGGTTTATCCTTATCATCAACCAAACCCATATAAACCGACATGGCATTGGCCGTCTGGCTGCCGGTGCCGTATTGTTTGATATCTGCATTAAAGAACGCTTTGTTATAAGCGGCCTTTACTTCGGTGGCCAGTTTTTGATAGGCTTTGGCATCGGCATCTTTCCCTAACAGAAAAGCTACCTTGGTGGCAATATCCAGATCGTAATAGTACATGGCCGTAGCGGTGATACCTTTTGGTGTCTGCTGTGAAAGACCGGGCGGCTTTGGCCCCTGATCGTACCAATCACCCAGGCCTTGTGTAAGGATATTGTCAACAGCCTTTGTACCCAGGTAAGCGATATAACGTTTCATCATATCATAACTCTCGGCCAGCACTTGCTGATCGCCATACCATTGATACACATACCAGGGGAAGATCACCGCGTTGCTGCCCCACTCCGGCGAATCGCGGAACGGCTCGGTGAACTGCGTAAACTCGGGTGCTATTTCGGGCACCAAACCTTCGGGTGTTTGGGCTTTGCGCATATCGTCTATACATTTCAGCGCCAGGCCATGCAAATCGTAATTATAGTGCAGCGACGCGCCTACCAAATGCGCCTGCTCCAACCAGCCCAACTTTTCGCGGGTGGGGCAATCGGTCATTACGCTGGCCATATTGCTGCGCATGGCCCAATTAATCAGGTTGAACGTTTTATTGAACAAGGCGTTAGAGCTGGCAAAACTCCCCGCTTCGGCCGCCGAATTGCGGGTATGCAAGCCTTTAATCGCTACCACTTTGGCATTAGTTTGCACCTGCACATACCTGAAACCGTAATAGGTGAACCGCGGCTGCCAACTTTCCACTTCATTACCTTTTAAAATGTAATTGCAATAATAAGGGCTCCCCGAACCCTTTTGGTTGGCGCTGCCATCTTCGTTCACCAGTTCGGCGGGGATGAGCCGAACGGTATCGCCTTTTTTGCCTTGCACCGTTACCTGCGGGATGCCCGAAAAATTCTGCCCCAGGTCATAAACCACGGCTCCGCTGATCAGCGTTTTTTGGGCAACCGGCGTAAAGGTTTGCATCACTTTCAGCGGGTCGGCCTGCTGCGCGTTCAATTGCGGTGAACCATCAACTGTTATGGCATCTTGCCATTTGGCATCGTTAAACGTATTGGTATCCCAGTCTTTTTGTTCAAGATTGGCGTTATAATCTTCACCGCCGTAAATGCTGCTGAAGGTTATGGGGCCGGGCGATGTTTTCCAGCTTTTATCGCTAACTAAATTCTCTACAGTACCATCGGTATGCTCCATCACCAAACGGCATATCAGTTTAGGATGACCATAAGCACCCGTCATTTTACGGTAGCGTTTATCGCGCGGGATATAATAAAAGCCGTTGCCCAGCATCACCCCGATGGTATTTTTACCCGATAGCAGTTGTTGGGTCACATCAAACGGCACGTATAAAGCCTGTTTGGTATACATGGTCCATCCAGGATCGAGGAAATGGTCGCCTATTTTTTTACCGTTCAGGCTTAAATCAAAATGGCCAAGGCCGCAAATGTAAAGTGTAGCTTTTTTCAATGGCGCTTTCACCGTGAAAGTTTTGCGTACCAGCGGCAACACATCATTAGCCAAACCCAGTTTTTTAGGCCCGCGCAGGTGTATCAGCGGGGTAATCACCGATGTATCGGGTATCTTATCATAAGCTATCCATTGGGCACCTTTCCAGCCGGCAGCATTTAGCAGGCCCATTTGCCAGTTGGCCGTATTGCTCCAGCCCGATGTTTGCCCATAGTTATCCCAAACCATCACCTTCCAATAATAAGTTTTAGCCGGTAGTAATGGTTTGCCATGATAAGCTACCTGTATAGATGCGGCCGAATTTACTTTTTTGCTATCCCACATCACGGCTTTGCCGTCGGTTACCTGTATGCGGTAAGCGGTTTGCAGGGTTTGCTGTTGGGTACTTTGCAATTGCCAGCTTAGTTTGGGGGCTAAGCTTTCAATACCCTGTGGGTTGGGTTTATACTCGCATTGCAATGCTGTAACTTTTAAGCTCTGCGCAAAAACCTGTGCAGAGATCAGTAATAACAGCAAAACGTATTTAAAGCAAGCTTTCATTTATTTTCTAATTAAGCGCAAATATTCCAATTCATTGCCGTCCCATTTATGGGGCAGGTTAGCGGGCACTTTCAAATGGCTTTAGCCAAATACCGCGTTTTCATTTGGCTAAAGCCATTAAATATTTCATCACAATCCGTTGACTAAAGTCAACGGCAATGAATTTTTAATTTATCAGGGGTATCCCCTTAATTACTGTACCTCCACCCCGCTTATTGCCAAACCATCGGCACCCGGCGCAGTAATTACTACTTTATAATTACCCGCGTTAATACTGGTGCCCGAAGATGTATTCACCGTACCCGATTTATTTTTAGCCACAGGTTTAAAGCTGATTTCTTCCTGCTTCATCACTGTGCCGTCGGCCGCTATCAGTTGCATTTTCCCGGCGAAGGTTTTATCGGTTTGGTTGTAATATTTTATGCGGATGGCATACAGATCGGCCACACCCGGCGCAATGGCAAAGGCCACGCTGCCCGTGTTATCCTTATTTAAACGTATCACTTTTTTTCCACTCAGCGTATCCTGTACCATGCCGCTGCCCTGTATCTGCGCCGCATCGGTATTGTAGCTGATGGTTTTACGCAGATCGGTAGCGGGTTCCATTTGGGTAACAGGTACCGCGAAAATGGTGAACATCAGCTCGCCCTTATTTTCACCCAAATTAATATTACGGGCCGGGTTAAAACGCTTGCGGTAAAGCGGCATTTTATGCCCGCCTTTATAGTCGTTCTCTATGTACAGGCCAGTAACTTCGTAATCGCGCAACCACTCGGGGCGATCTTCGGGCGCGCAGTCCATCGCTACGTATACATTCACCGGTGCTTCGTGTGAGCGAACGGAACGCACCTCGCTACCCGCTTTGTTTTCTGTCTGGATCCATTCGGCACCGAACAATACCGGGGGTAAATTGCTAAAGGTAATATCAGCATTGCTGTATTGTTTCTGCCCGATATCCAACCACCTTTTTAGCAAAGTGGGGCCGGTTAAAAGCTGCGGATATACATGAAAATCCGTATCAGCCAGGGCCCTGGTAACCTTTAACTGAGCAACCGCGATAGCCGATATAATGGCCTGGCCCGCGGCTGCATTAGGGAACGAGACTTCCAATTCTCCGCCGTTGATGTGGGCATACACTGTTTTTTTAAGGGCGCGATCATAACCTGCTTCTTTCCAAATATCCAGGTCTTTTATTTTGGTCTCGCCGTTTATGGCTACATCAAACACACGCCAGCCGGTACAATCGGTACCGCCCGCGCCGTACCATGGCTCGGTAAAAAATAACTCCACCCGGTAATCGCCATCGGGCAATTGGGTATAAAACTTCAGCTTATCCTGCCCGTACCTGAATGTTTGGAACAAGGCACTATTGTTCGTCCCTTTAATACGGTCGAACGTTCGTTGCTGACTGGCAAAAGCTTCGGGCATCTCACGATATTCGCTCGCCCATGATGATGAATTGAACCAAATGTTATCGGGTTCCCAATGGTTACCGAAGCTATCTGTGTAAGCATCGCCGCCGCAATTGATGCGCCAAACGTATTTGCTGTTGGGCACTGGTTTTAAAATATCGTCCTTCTCTTTTTCAGTTGCGGCCAAATTAGGCGCCGGTGGCAAATGGTTCAACACCACCTCATCCTTTGCTACCGGCTTTCCGTTCACATAGCCCACTGCGTATAGTACGTTGTATTTGATATCCACGCCATCCCATTGAAAGTGCGTACCGATGCCCCCCCTTTTCTTTTTACCCAGCGATGTATGGCCGATATCGTTAAACAACTCCACCTCATCGCAATTAGAATACACTACAAGGCTGTCCTTTTTCCCAGGCTTCAACCAGCGGTTAGGCCAGGTGTGCGATACGATGTAGACCATTGGCTCTTTGCTGGCTGGTACATAATTAGCGCGGTACATATAGAACGCATCGGTAGGTTGCCCCCAAATGGTGAACAGGCCTTTGTAATTTACCGGGCCAACGCGGTCCATTTCGCGCATACCCTCGCCGCCCTGGGTGCGACCGGGATTATCATGCGAATAAAGCAACCACTGAAACTGCCCCGATACCTTATCTTTTACCGCCTCGGCCAAACGAACTTTGGTTTCCATTAATTGAGCGAAGCGTTCTTCGCTGTACGGACCATTTGGGTTAAACGGCCCCTCGGTATGCAGGCCTTCGCTGCGCCAGGCGCCGTATTCGCCTACCAGGTTTTGCTTTTTTATGTCGTCGCTATAAGTAAGCGGGTTGCCACCGTAGGTGCCCGTCCAGTTTTGGGGTATGTCCCAATCGGTACCGCGGCCGCCATTGCAGGTAGTAATTTTGCGTTGCGATGATGCGGTCGGGTCGAGTTTGCGGATGATATCCGAACATTCTTTAGCGAAATCCTCGGGCAGTCGGCTTTCGTTCTGCAAACCCCAAAGGATGTTCGAGGGGTTGTTGCGACGCTCCTTCACCCAATCAACCAGCAGGGTTTTAAACTCGTCGCGAAACTCTTTAGTATCGTACCAGATATGCGCCGAATACTGCGGCCACCACAGGATGCCCAGCTTATCCCAGTAATTCTGGTATTCCAAATTATGCGGCTGGTGCGCATCGCGAAAAGCGTTGAACCCGGCAGCCTTTACCTGCATCACACGTGCCTTTACCTGCTGAGAAGTAAAGGCGTGACTTTTGCCCATCAGGTGTTCATATTCGGCAATACCATTGATGAATATCGGTTTGCCATTCAGGTAAAAACGCCCATCACTGTTCTTACGCCCAATAGGCCAACTGATCCAGCGGATGCCATAAGGTGTGGTTTGCCTGTCGGTTATTTTCCCGTTGGCTGATATTTCGGTAACCAGTTGGTACAAGTACGGATGTTGTAGGTCCCAGAGGTGTACATTGCTGAGCTTTGGTAATGTTTGGGCGATGGTGGCATCGCTGCCTGCTTCTATTTTTTTATTGGTTTGGGTTGATGCCACCAGTTTACCCGTAGCATCCAGCAGTTTTTGGATGATGCTGACGTTTGATAATGCTTTGCTGTAGTTCTTTACTTCTGTCTCCAGGTTCAGCGTAGCCGAGCGTTCGCTAACCGTAGTATCGTTCCAGATATGGATGCCGAAAGGCTGGATCCGTACCGGGTCGGTAATGATGAGATGCACCGGGCGATAGATACCCATTGGCTGCGAACCTTCAGAAAAACCGGGATCATCGGAACAAGCCCCGCAAACCCATGGCAAGTCTTTTATAAACGACGGATGATCGGCACGAACACTAAGCAGGTTGGTTTTGCCGGGCAGAATAGCATCGGTAACATCCAGCATGAACGTGGTACGGCCACCGGCATGATAGCCCACCTGCTTGCCATTCAACCAAACCGTGGCGTACGAACTTACCCCCTCAAAAAACAGGAAATAACGCTTACCCTGCGGTTGCGCTGCTACAGTAAACATTTTGCGGTACCAGGCATAGCCATGACGATTGCCGTGTTTCAGACGGCGGTAGCCCCCGTAATCGTCCCAGTTATGGGGAACGTTGACGGTTTTCCAGCTTTTATCACTGAAGCTGGTTTGTTCAAAGCCGTTATAAGTTTTGTTGCTGTTATCGTCGGCAATGGTTTTCCAGTTGGCGTTGAGGGAGATATCCTGCCGGGTGGATTGGGCTTTAAGGCTGAAAGCGGAAAGCACAAGGCATAAAGCTAAAAACAGGGCCCTCATCCTGCCCTCTCCTTTGAAAAGGGTTCTAAAAGTTCCCGCCCAGGGGGAAGGGTGCGGCTGGTCGTGTTGTGGCAGGGAGGGGCTTGTGTCGTTTGTAAATGGATGTAACGTATTGGAACCCCTCCCTACACCCTCCCTATGGGAGGGAATAGCACCTTCCCCCGCTTTTGTATTGGGGGTATGGGTAGCCCCTCCGGGGCATAGGTGTTTTTGGGGATGCGATGCTACAAACAGGTAGCCCCTCCGGGGCATGGAAACGCCCGTCTTTTTTGCATCAGCTTCCCGCGTTAGGGATGGAAACGGATACCGGCCCGTGGCTAAGGCCTTGTGCAGTATGAGCGGACAGCCCGGGCCGAAGGTAACGCCATTATTATTTCGGATCTGCATGGCTTGCGCAGGGACCTCTGCGAGAGACCCTGCGGGAACACTTAGATTGGCTGCCGGTCGGGAAGCCCCTCCCTGCCATCGGGCATTCCCTCCGCACCCCTCCCAAGGGAGGGAACTATGTTGCCGCTGACCTAAAGAGCGTCTCATTATATCCTAATTAAACAACCAACGTAAGTCCTTAATATTACCCTCATTGCTCAAGCCTGCATCATAAACAGGAACGTTGGCGGTATAGTCAACAACCCCTAAGATCAAACAGGCGCCTTTGCCCAGGGTAAGCGTATTGGTACCTGCCTTAAAGCTGAAGGTGTGCACGTTTACCGGAGGCATATTATTTATCTGTACGCCGCTGGTGATCTTCACATCAGCCTGGCCAAATTCGTTGGCGCTGGCGTCGGTCTCCAGTTGCGGTTCGGGCAGGTAACCAGGTGCTTTACGGATGAAGTAGCCCACCAACACCTTCACCGGTTTGGCCGATGTAAAGGTGAATGTGGTACCATCTTTAACCTGTTTGGCTTTATTAAATTGTATACTCTGCAGACCTTTTAATTCAGGGGCGATATTTTTAATGGTCGCCGCGGTATCGGCAAAAACCTGCGCGCCGGGAGCTAAAGTGTAACTGCTTAAACCTTTAACCATATCATATCGGGCATTAGTTAACACCACGCGCTCGGCACGCCTGGCAGCTGCCTGCGGCGATTTTAAGATATTGATATTCTTTTTAAAGTTAGCCAGTTCCTGCTGGTAAACGGGTAGCAGTTCTATCCAGGTCTTCATTTTGCCATCCTTGCCGGTGATGGGTATTTTACGCTGACTGGTTTGCATGCTATTGGCATACAGGTAGCTGTCTTTGGTTAGCTTTACAAGTTCATCAAAATATTTCAGGCTGGTCTCCATTTCGGGTACAGCTTTTTCAAGGTCGGCTACGTCATCGCTGTATTTGTAGCGCAATACCCATAGCGCGGCTTTGGCCTTGTGGGCATAGCTGTTGGCCATAGCGTTGTAACAATACATATCGTTCTTCAGTCGGACAAATTCGGCTTTATCCTTGCCTACGCCTGCCGATGCCTTTTCGGCGGCCTCTACACATTTTTTACCGTAGGCTATAATGTTATTAATCACATCAACCGGGGTTTCGCCTGTGTGCGGCTGGTGCTTCCATTCTTTTTCGGCGTATTCGCTCAACATCTCGCCCTCGGGGCCTTCGGAGTTATACAGCAGGGTGAACAAGCCAAATTTTTCGGGGTTCACCAATTGCTGCATCAGCATACCCAAAGTCATGGTTTGGCGGTTGCCGTCGGTAATACCAAAGCGGCGCAGTATTTGGGGCGATATTTCGCCGGCTTGTTCGTAGGCGTTCAGGATATCTTTGCCGTGCGCCATATCGGTACCGTATTTGGTGGCCAATTGCGCCGACCAATATTTTACCTCTCCGGCCCTGTCGCGGTGAGCGTTCCAGGCGTATCGGGCCCATTCTTTGTACCAGATCCAGTCGCGATCTATTTGCAGGATGCGTTTGCCATCTGCATTATCGGCGGTATATGGCCAGTCCCAGTACGATGCCTGCGGATACAAGTGCAGGCCGTTAGCCTCGTAAACGCTGTGCATAGCCTGCACACATTTCTGTATAAAATCGGCCGAACCATAGCGGAACGGCTCCAGGTTTGCCATGATGTGGATATTCTCTATCTGTACGGTACCGATATGGCTCAGCGTACGGTGCAGATCGGCCCATGGACCGTGCGGGGTGTAAGTGGTCAACGCCTCGCCGTTAAATTTAGCTTCGGTATACAGGTTACTGTAGATGGGTTTGGCGTACTTCATCACCTCGGGCGCGTCGGTATCATGCGCGCGAAGTACAATGGGTGGTTCCTCGGTCTTACCCAAAGCTTTCAAGCCATCTTTTACACCTGGAATAATGGTTTTAGTGAACCAGTCGATGTCATCCTGGCCAACGCCTTCCATCGCTTCGCCCAGCGCCACCAACAGACCTACATTGGGATATTTCTCAACAAAGGCCGCGATAGATTTACGGGTATAATCGGCAATAATAGGGACGATATGGCGGTTACGGTCCTGCGTTTTCAGATTGTTATGCTCGGCAAAGGGTTTAGATACGATAATGTTATAGAACATCTGAATTAGCCAGATGCCGCGCTTATCGCATTCATCGGCCAGCCAGCGGTACATCTCCTCGTTCTTTTTAAAAGTGGCGTCATCAACCTCAACGGCATATGGATAATCTTTCACCTTAACCAGCGAAGCGAACGGGTGGCCGTTCCACAGGTACAACGAGTTCATGCGGTTTTCGGCCAGCGAATCGAGGTAGCGCGACCATAGACCTTTATCGTAAAACCACGGGAAATTCTCGGGCGTGTAAGGATATTCGTAAGTACCACGACCGGGCAGCAAGGCCGGTTTCTGCATACCGATACAGGTACCGCGCAATACCATTTCGGGCTTATCTTGCATGGTAACATTTGTAGGCAGGCTGTGACTGGCCGTTATGCGATCGGCCAGTTCGATACATCCATATAAAGCGCCTGAATTATCGTTACCTATAATGTTAATCTTATTCAGGGAACTGCTAATACTGAATCCCTCTTTAAGTATGGATTTAACCGTATTTGTTGCGGCATTTTTTAATACAGCAGTATTAATATTGATTGCGATGTTGGGCATACCGGCAACCGGTTTATCGCTGCTTGCGCTTACTTTATAACCTGCTTTTTGCAAAGCCTCGGTTAGTTTTTTTACGCCATAATCAATACGGGCGTGATGGCCTTTATAAGTAACAATATTAACTGATTTTTTTACCGGCTCGGTTGCCTGCGCTGTTAAACTAATGCTGGCAGCACATAACATTAAAATGCCATACCAAAGGCTTATTCTTCTACTCATTACTTATAAAAAATTACGGCGATGATGCCTGTACGGCTATCAACCACAAAATATTTAACGGGGTATATAGGTTATCGTTTTTATTGGTTGTACGATAACCAAAATTATCAGTAGTGTGTGGTATTTTAATCTAATATATTTTCCATCTGCTGTACGAATTTAGCATGGATTGGGGTATTGACCGGGTAAACGAGGTAAAATCCGACAAAAACATAGCGAGGGGTTTGAAACCCCTCGCTATGTTTTGTATTATGTCATCTTCACCAGTATATGCTTCAGTGCATTGCCACGGTATATCATTTTGCCATCCGCATAAACGCTCAGGCCTTTGCCTTTTTTATAGTGAGTGCCGGTTTCGTCCCAAAGTATGCTGATGATTCGGCCATGGTAAAGCACATTATCCAACCCGAACCATTTCCATTTGCCCTGCGGTACCAGCGGCGATACTTCCAGCATATTATCGGCGCGTGGTTTAAAGCCAACAAGATCGTTGATCACCAGGTCTACAAACCCCGAGTGGTTGTAATAGCTGCTGCGCGGGTTATCGCCTTTCAGCCAGTAGCCGGTCTTTTCGTCCTGGTATTCGCCAAGGTAAGGCACACCACGTTTAATGTGCGACAGGGCGTATTTATGCAGTTCATCGTAAAAAACCGCCGGGGTCATACTTCCTTTGTTGGTATAATTGGTAAGCAGGTTAGATAAGCCCTTTAAGGTTTGCGTAGTAGCAAATGGCCATACCGCGCCATCCCATTCGCAGCTATGCCCATTGCCATGGGTGCGGAACAGCGGATGACGACGTTCGGCAGTGGTTAGTCCCCAGGGGGCTTTAAAGCCTTTTTCGTCTAATAACTGGTCCCATTGTTTGGCGTAGGCGGGTTTATCATCGGGCAGGCTAAAATACCATGGAATGAAGCCCAGTTCTTCGCGGGCACCGGCAAATTTTCCATTGGGGTGTTTGGCTTCAAAGAAACTGGCTTCGGCATCCCAAAGGCTATCCTGCGTCAGCTTTTTCATCATGACGGCCTTCTGGGTGTATTTGGTCTTAAGCGAATCTATTCCTGCCAAATCGGCCATTTTTGCTAGTGCCACTGCGTTGCCGTACATATAGCTATTGATGGTTGGCCGCCGGTTTTTATCCTTTCGACTGCCGCTGATGGATTCTTCCATCGCGTCCCTTACATCAAACTGGTAGAACAGGCCCGATGGTAGTTGTTTCTCGGTTTCCCAAAGTTTGTAGTCTTTGTTTAACTCTGGCAGTATCTTTTCGATAAATCCTTTATCCTTATTTACCAAATAGAAGTTGTAAACCGCGTTATCAACCCAGCTACTAAAATTGTGGAACTTTGGCTTAGGCTGCTTCGGATCGGTATATAGCCAAAAGTTAATATAATCCTTAATATACTGTGTATCGTGAAGCCAGCGGCCTTCATAGATTTGATGCCCCAAAGCGCTGCTGCCACTGTTATAAATGCCCGAGAAACTTACCGGGGTGATAAACTCATCGAAAATAAAACCATCCGGGGTTTGCTTCAGATGCTTGCGGAATGTCCACCAACGATAATAGTAGATACGCTGAATAGCCGAATCGGGGCAATCGAAAATGGGCGCGTTCTTAGCCAGGAAATCGTAAGCTTTATCGTTGGTGATATAGTTTTTAACCGTTTCGGTATCGATGGCGTTGAAGTAATTGATATTGCTTTTCAGCTTATCCAAACTTAAAATGCGTTTTTGCTGCGCGTAACCTTGCGAGGCTGCAAGACCTAACACCCCAAGCGAAAACAGTAAAATTTGCAGCTTTTTCATCTTCAATATAACGGTTTTAATTATTGGCTTGTTATTAACCGGGAACAAATAAAACTAATGTTTATGGTTAGCTTGTACTATACCGTCCTGCCCGCTGCGTAACAGTTTTAGTACACGGCAAAGCACTGTGCTAAAAAAATTTGCAAAAACTTTGTACACCGCGTTGCACTTCGACCTAAAATCGGTTATTTTGCAATAGCAATGTCAGTATTTATTTGTTCACTTAATTCGGGCAGTAACGGTAACTGTTACTATGTTGGCGACCAGCGCGATGCCGTGTTGATAGATGCCGGCATATCCTGCCGCGAAACCGAAAAACGCATGCTGCGTGCCGGCTTAAGCATGAGCAAGGTGCGCGCCATCTTTGTATCGCACGAACACTCCGACCATATCCGTGGCATCCCGGTTATTGCTAAAAAGTACGATCTGCCGGTATATATCACGCCCGGTACCCTCAGTAATTCGGGCTTTTTACAGTTAGAATTGCCTAAGCATCATGTAATGTTACTACAGGCCTTTACCGAAATAAGTATCGGTCAACTGGTAGTTACATCGTTCCCAAAAATTCACGACGCGTTGGAGCCGCATAGTTTTATCGTATCTCGTGGCGATATTAAAATTGGCATATTTACCGATCTGGGCGATGTTTGCAGCAATTTGATAACACACTTTAAACAATGCCATGCCGCGTTTTTAGAAGCCAATTACGATGAGCAAATGCTTGACCAGGGCCGCTACCCATGGCACCTGAAGAACCGTATCCGCGGTGGGCGTGGACACTTATCCAACCGGCAGGCCTTGCAATTATTCCTTGATCATCGCCCTCAACATTTAAGCCACCTGTTATTGGCGCACCTATCGCAGGATAATAATAACCCGCAACTGGTGCAGCAATTATTTGATGGGCATGCCGGTGGGGTGCATGTTACCGTAGCATCGCGCCATGTAGAAAGCGCGGTTTATATTATTGGCGATGGGGCTGGTGCAACGGTAAATAAGGTGGAGCAATTGGCGATGAGTTTTTAAATTACCGCATCAACAGGTTCATCTTTTTATAGTAATGATCTATATAAGCTTTTTTAATAGGCTCCTGTAAATAAGAGTTTGCGGTTAACTCTACCACCTTTTCCTGCCTGGTTATAAACGGCAATAACAATGCTTCAATTCTTTTAGGTGCCAGGCCAATAACTTCGCCAAACCGGTAAAAATCATCTTTTATGGGGTGGCCTGTTCTTTCCCAAATCACTGATTTTGATCCATTTGCAAACAACCCTTTTTGAAAAGCAAAGTCGCTATCATCTACGTGAATTTTAGTATTCAGCAGATCGTACGCCGGGCTAAGTATAAAATCGCCCTGTTCGGTCTCTAATAAAGCAAAGTTTTTGAGATGCGCGTCGCCGTTTGAGAACAGAAAGTTAAAAAGTACCAGCGAGAAATATTTCTCTATTTCTATCCGCCAGGCCGGCACAAACCTTTTTATTAAAACAGCGATCTCTTCGTAGCTCGATTCGTATTTAAAATCTAAGCCGGCGGTTTCTTTGCTTTTACCGCCTAAACTGGCAAAATCTTCTTTACGCCATTTGCTGCCATCGGGCTTAACATCAAAGCGTTTGGTAATGTAAACCGGTTCGCCGCTGTTAAAAAAAACCAAGCCATTTTCGGCGGTGTTTATGCCATAAACCTGCCTGGCAATTTGCATGGTTAAATGCTCGTTAGCCGGTAGCTGGTCTACTTTTTTCACATCGCGCGGAATAGGTTTTAAAATATAAGTGCCCTGCTCCCCGCTTTCTGTCAGGCGCAGCGTTTTTTTTTGCAGCAAAAAAGAAAGTTTTTCCTGCACGCCCGATATGGATAAGCGCTTCCGGTTCTCTACAAATTTCTCTGCATCATCTTCATTAACCTTTGGCGAACTGTATATTAAAACATGGCTCACTTTACGGCCATTAAATAACCTTTTCAACCCAACCGGGCTGTAGGTATGATACCCCGGGGCTAATGTTGCCGGGCATGTATTTATTTCAGGCACCGGCATTTTCAATAGGTTTAACAGTTATAGCACCAATGGTGTCGTAACGGGCAGTAGCCAATAAAAAACCGAAGCTATCATTTTCATCTATTTTTAATTGCCGGCTTTGCAGGGTGCGGTTAACACCTTCGGCCAGCATGTTATAAAAAAAGGGAAATAAAAACGCGGAGTGATATTCTTTTTGGCTTTTGGGCAAAGTAAGGCTAACGGCCGGCAACGATGGGTTGTTAAAGTAAGCACCATCATAAACAAAGCTGTAATTATCCCTATCGGCCTCGGTAAGTACCCCTGCCAGTATATGATTATAAAAAACCTGCGCCGCTCTCATTCTATTAATCTGTTTTCTTAACTTCAAGCTTCAATTCCAAGCCCAAAACTTCGGCTATTTTATTAATTACAGTTAGGGTTGGGTTCGCTTCGTTCCTTTCAATTTTATAAATAGTATTTACACTTATTTCGGCAAGTTCGGCCAAATAAGGCTGGGTAATTTTAAGCTGCTTACGCCTTTGCCTGATGCTTTTACCTATATCCACCAACATTATAATGTGATTTTTATTTAAAATTAGATATAATTATTATACAATACAATTAAAATCATAATATAATATGATTTTAATTGTATATATTAAAATAGAACACTCTATATACAAACAAATCACACTATAGTGTGATTTACAAGAACAAAAAGAGGCGTTACTGCCATCGCAACAACGCCTCTCTTTCTAACTTACCAGCTTCCCGTCTTTCGGACCCTTACTCTACCACAAACTCCTTCTTCAACTTAATATCCTCGCTCGATTGACCTATGCGTACTTCAAATGCCCCTGGCTCAACCGTCCAGTTCATGTTCTTGTCCAGCAAAGCCAGGTCATCCGGGTGCAGGGTGAAGGTTACGGTCTTCTTTTCGCCGGGGTTAAGGGTAATGCGTTCAAAACCGCGCAGGTCGCTATCGTAGGTAGTTACGCTGCTCACTTTGTCTTTCAGGTATAATTCAACTACCTCATCGCCTTTTACTTTGCCGGTGTTGGCCACATCAACCATGATAGTCACATCGGCCTGGTTGGCTACTTTGGCAGGGACTACCAAATTACTATACTCGAAAGTGGTATAGCTTAAACCATAACCGAACGGATATAAGGCACCGTTAACACTGGTTTTGCCGTAACCGTTAGGGCCACTGGTGGGCTGGTTAGCCTGCGATGCAGGTTTGTATGGGAAGTTAAACTCAATTTGCCCGGTGGTTTTAGGGAAGGTGATGGATAGTTTGCCGCCCGGGTTATTATCGCCAAACAGGGTTTCGGCAATTACCTTACCGCTTTCAGGGCCAGGGAACCAAGCCTCTAAAATAGCGGGCACATAGCGGTTCTCCCAATTAATGGTAAGTGGCTGTCCGTTTATCATTACCATTACCACCGGCTTGCCTGTTGCCTGCAATGCCTGCACCAGTTTCAACTGGCGACCGGGCAGGCCCAAGCCTGTGCGCGACAGGCTTTCGCCAACACGTTTTTCGTCTTCGCCAACAACCACTACTACCACATCTACTTCCTTTGCACGGTTTACAGCGTTATCAATTTCTTTCTGCTCGGTTTGGGTAAGCGGGGTTTCAATAATTTCGCTTTCAGGCCAGGTGGCATCCACCACATCGCAACCTTTGGCGCCAACTACCAAACCCTTATCGCCTACGTAATCCTGTATGCCCTTTAAAACAGTGGTTACCGGATTGTGCGATGGCCCGTAACGGCTAATGGCATAGCCGGTAGCATCGGCCAGGGGACCGGTTACCAATATCTTCGGCGTTTTTTTCAGATCAAGCGGCAGCAAGTTGCCTTCGTTCTTTAACAGTACCATGCTTTCGCGGTTCATCTTCAGGCCCATCTCTAAAGCATCCTTGCTTTGCACTATTTTATCGGCAGCCTTAGGGTCCTTCACATAAGGATCATCAAACAAACCCAGTTTAAACTTCACGCGCAGTACATCGCCCACACGGCTATCGATGGTTTTCATAGATACTTTACCTTCCTTCACCAACTCGCGCAAGGGCGTAATATAAGTTTGCGGCATGGTGAAGTTGGTACGCACGTTTAATCCTGCTTCAACGGCCTGCCTCACGCCTTCTTTATAAGTATCGGCCACGTGGTGTTTGCTGAAAATGTATTCTACTGCTTCGCTATCACTTACCACATAACCGTTGAAGCCAAATTTCTGGCGCAGCAATTCGGTAAGGAAATAATAGCTGCCGGTAATGGGTACGCCGTCGTAATCGTTATAGCTGCTCATTACGCCCATCGGGTGCGCTTCCTGTATCACCCGGCGAAACGGGTACAGGTAAACCTGGTGCATTTCGCGCGGTGCCACGTGCGGATCGGTACGGGCATTACCATCGCGGCCGCCTTTGGGTACGCTGTAAACGGCATAGTGTTTTAGGGTAGCCGCAACACCCTCTTCCTGTATACCCAATACCATTTGCTTGCCCAATTCAGCAATCAGGAACGGGTTTTCGCCATAACATTCTACCACACGGCCCCAGCGTTGGTCGCGGGCAGGGTCGAGGATTGGGGCGTAAATGTTTGTGTAACCTAAAGCTTTGGCTTCGCGCCCTACTACTTGCCCGGCTGTGCGCACCAGGTTTTTATCCCAGGTACTACCAATGCTGATAGGGGCGGGCAACGATGTGGCACGGTCGTGATTTAAACCGTGGATACCTTCGTTGGTAAAATCGACAGGGATGCCCATGCGGGTTTCTTCAACAAACCATTTTTGTATGGTGTTAATAGCGCCGGCATGTTTGCTGTAGGGGTAAGAATATTCTGATTTTGCTGATTCGGATAGGCTATTCAGTTCCTCATCAATATTGGCGATACCATCTTTCCAAACCTCGTTCTTCCAGCTTGGGGCGGGCATTTCTTCTTTCAATACGCGCTTGTAGCCATATAACGTAGCCATTTGGCAGGTTTTCTCCTCAATGGTCATTTGGCTTAACAAATCGTTGATGCGTTTTTCGATCGGTTCGGCCGGGTTTTCAAAAACATCCATCTTGCCGTTCTTGTTAAAATCGACCCAGCCTTTATGGTAGATATTTTTTTGCTGGGCACTGGCAGAAAGTAAAGTACCGGCCACCAAAGCAGCCACACAACACACACGCGATAGTTGCGAAGTTTTATTCATAAATAACATTGGTTAATAATGCAGGTCATCAAAATTAGCTTAACCCATCGACAAAAATTAATCTATATATACCGATAATTCAAACCAATGCGCAACTTGCTGCATATAGCAGATAATTTACATAAGAGGTGATCAACACTATGCATACAAAACCAAATTAACCTTTAATTAAACCGACACATGGTTGATTAAAAATCCCTAACTTGCATTATCTATCGTATGAAAAATAATGTGATCATTATCGGGGCGGGGGCGTCCGGCTTAATGGCGGCGCGCATATTGGCTAAAGCCGGCAAAAAAGTAACCGTTTTAGAAGCGCGCACCCGCATAGGCGGGCGTATACAAACGCTTTACAACACCTCGTTTTTCAACAAGGCCGAACTTGGCGCCGAGTTTATACACGGCGACCTGCCGGTTACACTCGGGCTATTGCACGAAGCCAGCATTGGGTCGGAAACTATCAACATGCAAATGTGGCGCTACCGCGATGGTATATTCAGCCAGGAAGACGAACAGGTGGATGATTGGAACGAAGTGATAGAGCAATTAAGCGGCCTTGAGGAAGATATGCCGATTGCACGGTTTATGGAGGAAAATTTTGGCGAAGAGCGCTATGCCGAAGTAACCAGATCGGTATTACGGTTTGTAGCCGGTTATGATACCGCCGACCCGGCCAAAGCCAGCGCCTTTGCCTTAAGAAAAGAGTGGCAAAACGAAGATGAGGGCGCGCAGCACCATATCCCTAATGGCTATTGCACACTCATCAATTATCTTGCAGAGGAAGTTAAAAACCATGCGGGCGTTATCGAATTGAACGCGGTTGTAAAGGATATTTATTGGCAGGATGAAACGATAAGGGTGATTACCGCAGACCGTGGCGAACACCTTACAGAACAAATAATAATCGCCCTGCCCCTTGGCATATTACAATTGCCAGAAAACGAACCGGGCGCTATATGCTTTTATCCTCCGATCGGTAAGCACCGGGATGCATTGCACCAGATAGGATTTGGATCTATCATAAAAATACTGCTGCAATTTGATAAGGCATTTTGGGAGGATGAGCGATATGGAGAGATAATGGACCACGCGTTTTTGTTCACCGAAGAAAAGATACCTACCTGGTGGACACAAACCAGCGGCAATACCTTACTTACCGGTTGGCTGGGCGGGAATGCCGCGCTGGAACTGAGCGATAAAACCGACGAGGAAATATGGCAGCTGAGCATGCAGGCCCTTGCCAATGTATTTAAAATGGATATCGACCTGCTGAAAAGCAGGCTAATTACCTGGCGGGTTGCCAACTGGACAGCCGATCCGTTCACCCGCGGATCGTACGCATACGATATGGTTGGCAGCAATACGGCACGAGAGGTGTTGTGCGCCCCCATTGAGGGAAAAATATTTTTTGCAGGCGAGTATTTGTACAACGGCCCGGCCATGGGAACCGTTGAAGCAGCCCTGACCAGCGGCATGGATGCAGCCAGGGCCATTTGCAACATGGCAGATTTTTAAACTAAGATGCTATCCCCGTAATACCTCCGTTACAAAATTTTACTAATTTTGATACCTGATGCTCACCATGACCACCCATACGCTGGAGAAACTTGAAACCCTGCTTAAAACAGCGGGTTACCGGGTGCGTTACGAGCGTGGCAACTTTAAAACCGGCGCCTGCCTGCTACAGCATAGCCGCATGGTAGTGGTAAATAAATTCAGCAATTTAGAGAGCCGCATACAGGCTATTGCCGAATTAGCCCGCGAGTTGGAAATAGATCAAAACCTGCTGGATGATAAGCAAGCCGCTTTTCTGTATCAGCTTAAACAAACCAAATTAGCGCTGTGATAGTCACTTTTTTAGGAACCGGAACATCGCAGGGGGTACCTGTTATTGCCTGCGAATGCGAGGTGTGCACATCAACCGATACACGGGATAAGCGCCTGCGCACCTCGGTGATGCTGGAGGGTGAAGGTAAAGTGATCGTAATTGACTCGGGGCCCGATTTTCGTTACCAGATGCTGCGCGCCGGCGTGAAGCATTTAGATGCCATTTTATTTACCCATGAGCACAAAGACCATATTGCCGGTCTGGATGATATACGCGCGTTTAACTATCGCCAAAAAAACGCGATAGATGTTTATGCCGATGAGCGTGTACAAAAAGCGCTGAAGCAGGAATTTTCGTACATCTTCCACGAGTTTAAATACCCCGGCATACCCGAATTAAAACTGCACACTATAGGGCTTGAACCTTTTGACATTGGCAAAATACACTTCACCCCTATCGAAGTGATGCATTATAAACTCCCCGTTCTGGGTTTTCGGATAAAAGATTTCACCTATATTACCGATGCAAAAACGGTGAGCGAGCAGGAAAAGGAGAAGATAAAGGGCTCTAAGATACTTGTGATCAACGCATTGCAGTTCGACAGCCATATCTCGCACTTTACTTTTGATGAAGCCATGGCCTTTGCCGAAGAAATGGCTGCCGAGACTACCTACTTTACCCACATCAGTCACCGGCTTGGCCGGCACCAGGATATCAGCAAGCGCCTGCCTGCCAATATCAAGTTAGCTTACGATGGGTTAAAACTGGAGTTCTAAGCCTCACTCCGCTTCAGCATAGATCTCCGTCTCCACCAGTTGTGTCAGTATTGTTTTCAGCATAGCTTCGCGCGCCCATAATTGTTCGGTTGGCGATGCATCCTCCTGGTACCAGCGGATCGGTTCGTTAATGGTTACGCGGCTTTTGTAGGCAAAGTTTTTGCCAGAGTGCACCTTTGTGCCCTCGTAACTATTCAGGCCCTCGG